>JASHXO010000123.1 GCA_030043495.1 Candidatus Rhabdochlamydia sp. | reverse complement strand
TAGGTTGCCGGTTGATTGAATAAAACAGCAAATGAAAATAGGCAGGATGCTGCTTTTGTAACGGCCACTTAATAGACATGAGAGTAGCAAAGACTGAGCCGTTATAAAACAGCGGAACTCAACTGAGCGAGCTTGCGAGCGAAGGCGAGAGCTTCCTTCAAGTTTCAAATATTTGTTCTAATTGTATGTGCCCTGGGCCTTTGCTTCTGAGCCCTTGCCAAGAATCTAAGGATCGCGTATAACATTAGCTAACTTTTAATTTTCTATTTCTTTAAGGTAGTCATGAAAGTCAGAGCTTCGATCAAAGCCGACCTTTCTAAGGGCGACAAGGTTGTCCGCCGAAAAGGTCGTGTCTATGTGATCAATAAAATCGATCCAAACCGCAAGCAGAGACAAAAAGGTCCTGCTCGTAAAAAGTAGCGAGAAAAGAGGAATATGGCAACAAAAGCCTGGATGGCAAAACAAAGAAGACGTGAACGCTTAGTTCAACTCAAATGGGACAAACGTCAAAGTCTAAAAAAAATCGTACTTGATATGAATAAGAGTGAGGAAGAGCGTCAGGCAGCTAAAATTCAGCTGAATAAAATGCCACGTAACTCTTCCCCCGTTCGTCTCCGCAGCCGCTGTCAACTCACTGGCCGTTCCCGTGGGGTTTTAAAGAAATTTAAACTTTCTCGTCTCTGTTTTCGCGAGATGGCAAATAATGGTTTAATTCCCGGCGTCGTTAAAGCTAGCTGGTAAGCTGAATTGTTTATTCTGTTGTAGAAGGCCGCATGCGATCTTATGCGGTTTTCTTACTTGTCCAATTTGAAAAAAATTGAATCGTGAACAAATTCAAGAATTAATTTAGCATGCTTTAAAGAAATTTAAGACTGGACGGGTTTAATGACTTCTTGGAATTGCTGCCAATTGTCCATCGACTCGTTCCACACGTAAGTGTTTTCACGGATTTTACCTTCAATCCAAGCTTTGCTTAAGGCATCGAAGCTCATTGGCCCAATTTGGCTTTTCTGTTCATCAAGAAAATACCACAATTTTTCCTCATGGGAAGGAGAGAGGAGTGCGAGTTTAGGAGTTTTTTGAGAAGGGAGGAGCTCGGGATGAGAAGCTTCACTGCGTCGTCGAATAGGCAGAATGAAAAGGACGATGAGTGCAAAAATTCCAAAGAATAGACCAGCGATAAACCAATTTAAAGGACTGCGTCCACGCTGCTTAGCCAAATGGCTGCAACCCCAACCCAGGATCAAACTCAAAAGAATACTAAGAAATGTTTGCATGGGATTTTCTCGATTTTGATTTTATCATAGTGATTTTGTTGGTAAAGTACAAGCTGGTTTTAATAATTTAATTGTCATTGATTTTGGCAAGAACCGAATTGCAAAATGGTTATACCGAAAATGATTCAAAAGTTGGTTTTTGACTACGTTGGCTATGCAGCAAATTTTTTGTCTTCACTCGCGCCTTGTGTTTGCACAATGGTCGCTTACTCTAGACAAAAAATTTGCGCAGCCGTTTAGCAAAGATTATGAACTGGTGCTCACTTCAAGTAGAGCATTGATGTTGATGGCTCTCGAGAAACTGATATTGGGACGATTTACCGCGGGAGTTTAGGTTTGAGAACAGTCTCTAAGAGCATGTTTACAAATTACCATAGCTTGATTTTTGATGAATTTTTTTGCAGGTTTTAATGCCGCTTCGAAGCACATACTTAAATAAAGTAGGGCAAGAAGCAGCGTTAGAAGATGCGAAAAAAGTCGCAAAAAGTGAACTATAGTAATTTGTAAACATGCTCTAAGAGAGTTTTGGAAAAAAATGACCTGTAAGGCTTATGCTCAATGAGATGACAAAAGGCATATGTTTTCAAATTCGAGACAGGCTCGTTTAGTGATAGTTTTTTAAGAAAAAGAGGATAGATGATGCACAATCCACTGAAACAAATTGATACTAAAGAATTAGAACTTCCTGAAACCGTCTTTATCCGCGATATCGAGAGTAAAGTGTTTCAATCGATTGTTCTTCAATCGTTAAGTCAAATCGACGGAGTGGAGACATTAGAAGGAAATCTCTTTGATAGTCTTTTAGGCGACAGTCTGGATGGGGTCAAAGGGATCCATGTCGATCAAGATCAAAAAAATCACTCTGTAAATGTGCGCATCGAAATCAATGTCTCCTATGGCATCTCCATTCCAGATAAAGCAGAAGAAATCCAGAATAAGATCCTTCAGGACATCAGCAGGCTAACGAGTTTACACGTAGGAACAGTACATGTCATCTTTAAAAACTTGATCTCTCCAAAGCCAAAACCCAGCATTGAAGAATTATTAGAGAAAAAAGTTAAAGCGGCGAAGTCCGCTGTATCGGAGCGATACGACGAGGTATTTTAATATTTGGGTCCATATGAAAACGGGCAATCTTCTTTTTTCAGCAGTACAATTTGTCTTTGCCATGTTGATTATTCTGCTGGGCATTTTTTTTATCGGCCTTCAACATGCGCTGCATTTGCGCTATGCTATTGCTGATTTTTTCTCGCAGACGATTGTCTGCTTTTCTTTTATCGGCTATCTGATCTTAGCTTGCGGCATTCTTTTGTTATTTGGCTTTTATGCCATGCATCGGGGAATGTACTACAACATCAGAATGGGACGAAATGAAGTCTTTGTCGATCCTTCAGTCATCCAACGGTATGTGAGGGAATACTGGAAAACGATTTTTCCTGATTATGACCTTTCCATTGAGGTTGGTCTTAACAAGGACCAAAAAATCGAAATGTTTGTCGAACTGCCCCTTTTATCTGCAGAAAAACAGCAAGCACTTTTGGAAAAGGCTGAAAACGAACTGAGCCAAATCCTGCAAAAACATTTGGGCTATCGAAGAGAATTCACTCTCTCTGTTTTCCATCGTTGAATACCTTCGATGAGGTATTCTTTCCAATCTGGAAGTGAAGAATAAGTGGAAAAAAAGGGGGCTTCTAAAATAGCAGGATTGAATCCTTGTTCGGATAGCAGTTTGGCTAGTAGTACAAGGTCTGTTCTACCCTGTCCATCAGGAAATGGATGAAGCCATTCAAGTTTTTGAAAAAGATCTGCGATCACCTCTATTTTTTCTAGCTTTAATAGGTTGATTTCTGATTCTAGGGATGTGATGTGCTGATTGTTCAGTTTTGAATTTAATTCGCAAATTTTTTGTTGATAATTAACGAAAAGAGACTGAACAATTGTTTCAAGATCTTGGCTAGAAGAACAGCGATATTTAATTTTGATTCCTGTATCTGGCCATGCAGAGATCCATGCAAAAGATGGGATTTTAAATGTGTTTGAAAATTGCATAATGTATTTATTGATCTCCATAGCTTTTTTCTTTCCTTCGTCCCACAACTCATGATAACGATTAACTATTTGACTTATGCCATCAGAGTTCAAAAGCATCTTTTGTTCCATTAGCAGTTTCCCTTCCGAGGTTAGATGGTCATTAAATAAAATCACTGTTTCATCGATCTTAGCCTGGGATGGTGCTCTTTTTGTCAAAAAAGAGGATAATGATAGATTGCTGAAAGTGTTCATCTTGGAATCATTTCTAAATTTTCCAGTTTCTTCATTAGCCATTAAAACATTATTTTTTTTGCCTTGGAAATGCGCACATAGATTTTTATGTAGCTCTTTGTAAAAAATCACTGTTAATTCTTCTGTGAGATGACCTGAGGCAAATTCGCATCCGGATTTTAGTGAAGAAAAAAAGCCTGGCTCTTTATCGTGTCCATGAAGACCCTCGTCGAATACCATTGGGCCATATTTATGATATTTACCATCAATGATTTGTTTCCAAAACTGATCACGTAGCCCCCAAAAAATGCATTCTGCTTCTTTTTTTGTTGGTAATATAGGAACTGGTAATTTTGAATGGACACTGTGGGTACAATCGAAACTGCAGATTAGAGAAATGGAACTCACAATAATATTCCTTTGTTAGTTTTGGCAATGCCTTCTAAAGCTTGGAGACGTTCTCTGAATTTGAATCACCTGCTTTTCGCGCCTTTTTTGCAGATTTTAATGCCGCTTCGAAGCACATACTTAAATAAAGTAGGGCAAGAAGCGGCGTTAGAAGATGCAAAAAAAGGCGCAAAAAGCGAACTATGGTAATTTGTAAACATGCTCTTAAGAATTAAAAAATTGCACAAGCGTGTCGATATCTTTCTGTGTCATTCCTTTCACTTGCTTTAGTTCTTCTGGAGACGCTTGTTTAATTTTTTCTACGCTGCCGAAATAGTGAAGCAGACGGGCTCGTTTAACAGGGCCGATCCCCGAAATTGAGTCCATGACGCTGCTTAAAAGCCGTTTTTGACGTCTTTTCCGGTGAAATCCGATGGCCTTGCGATGCGCCTCATCGCGCACTTTTTGAAGGAGAAAAAGAAGGCTGGAGCGAAGATTGAGATGGATGGGGTCGTGATGTTCAGGCAGAAAAATTCTTTCGGCTGTAATTCCCTTGTCGTGCCGCCCTTCTTCTTTGGCGAGGGCAATGAGATCGACAGAGGCGATATCGAGTTCCTTAAATACTTCGAGCCCGATATTCAAATGGCCTTTGCCGCCGTCAAGAATGATCAGATCAGGCAAATCATCGGCTTGTTTTGAGCGGGTGAGATGGCGTATCAACACTTCGCGCATGGTCCCATAATCATCGCCTCTTAAAGCTGTTTTGATTTTAAATAGCCGGGTCCGTTTTGAATCTTTTTCCCCATTAGTAAAAACGACAAGGGAGGCCACAGGGTCTGTTCCCGAAATGTTTGAAGTGTCAAAACATTCGATCCGTTTTGGATAGCGGTTGAGCT
>JASHXO010000122.1 GCA_030043495.1 Candidatus Rhabdochlamydia sp. | reverse complement strand
GTTCGCTGAGACCATGTAATCCTTGTTGCCCGAGTTCTTCGACAAGTGCATTAATTACAGGGGCATATGTGCTGTTTGAGATCATAATTTCTCCTTTTTGTTCTTACAAACTTAAGGGAATGTGATCTCAAACTTTTTTTCAATATGATTAGCACTTTATTGAAAAACTAAATTTACAGAAACAATGTTACACTACCATTCTAACTTTATTTATATTTACTTTATTCTTATACTTTATATAATTAATCTTAATTTTCAACAAATAAAACTATGACTACAATTGATTGTTTTTCAAAATATTTCTTCAATGGCAATAAGTTAGCAGCTGAAAATTTGGCAAATCAGCTTAATCTTGATTTAATCGATAGAATTGAATCGATTTATAAATCTACACAAAATGATCAAGCATTTTCATCAGGTGTGCTTTTAGAAGTAGCGAATAATGCTTTATGTCGTTCAGTAGAGCAGCTGCATTTTTTTAAAAATCGCGGCCAATGCCGGGGAGCATGCGAGTGGTTTATTGCTCTCTTTTTGAACTTTAAGAAAAATCATCCAGAAATCCCAACACATAAAGTTCTTATCGAAATAACCAAAGAATTTGCTGAAGGCGTAGGAATACAAGGGGCTTTCCTGCAAAAATCTTATGAAGAAGATAATGAGCATCAAAATGTAATACATTCTTTAAATTTCGATTTAGAGGAGCACTCAACATGGGATATGAGAAATAAAGAGGTTAGCTCTGAAATTTTGAAAAAAGTTAATGAATTAGAGGATGGAGTCTATCTTCTTTCTTTTTCTGGGTATGCAGCAGAAAAGCAGGAGGATGATATTCCTGGACACGCTACAGTTATCATTATCGAGAGCGGGAATTATTACTTTTTCGATCCAAATATTGGATTAGCCGGTACAGGCCGTGATGTTGGAACTGAAAATAAGATCAGTGATGTGGCATGCTTCTTAATGATATGCCAACAATATTCATCTTTTGATCGCGCTGATCAACTTTTCAAAAACGAATTAAAGAGTTTATCAAAAATCATCGGGGAAAAAGAAGTAAAAATCATTGAAGATGCGGTCTATCAATTTAGACAAAAAGGAAAAGCATCTCTTGGAGCTTACGAAGTCAAAGCCATTCTTGATGGATTTAAGAGTAGAAATCGAATTTTTTCTTCCCTTGAAGAAGATGAACTATTTTACGCACTATGTATTAGACCAGGATTAATGCAGGTCAAGCTCGAACTTTCAGAGTCACTTCGTCTTAAGAAATGCATTTTCTTGGGATGAATAAATTTCTTCGCTCTTTTTTGCAAACACGCGCTCAAGAGTTTGCAACTAGTGCTCTGTAAACTTAATTTTTGCGGTTTCGGCTACGTCAAAGCCCCGGGGTTAAACGATCGTAAAGCTAGCTGTATTGAATTAATACAACACGCTTTACGATCGCTTAACCGCGGGAGCTTTCACGTTAGCCCAAACTGCAAAAATTAAGTTTACAGAGCACTAGCTCAACAACAGAAGGGAAGGATTTTCGAGATATTTCTGCAATGTTTTGAGAAATTTAGCCCCATCGGCACCATCTAAAACGCGATGGTCTGCTGAAAGAGTGAGCTTCATGGTTTTTCCTGGGACGACCTGGCCGTCTTTAACAATGGGTTTGTCCTCAATCCCGCCAATAGCCAGAATGGCTGCTTGCGGCGGATTAATGATCGCGACGAACTCAGAAATGCCGAACATCCCGAGATTAGAGACTGTAAACGAACCGCCGACATATTCTTCGCGGCTGAGTTTTCCTTCACGAGCACGCGCGGCAAGTAGCTTGACCTCTTGCGAGAGCTGGCCCAAATTTTTGTAATCGGCATGTCGGACAATCGGCGTGATCAGGCCAGTTTCGAGACTGACAGCGACTGCGATGTCGATTGTCTTGAAACGGATCAGAGAATTGTTCACGGAATTAAACCCGGAATTGACATTGGGGTGCTCTCTTAACGCCAGAGCAGAAGCACGCATGATAAAATCATTAAATGAAACTTTCAATCCCGCTGTTGCAAGTTCTGCTCTAAGCGAGACCATTTTATCTGCGAGTATTTCTTGGGTGCAATAGAAATGAGGGACAAATGTTTTGGATTCTTGTAATCTTTGCGCGATGACTTTTCGCATGGGAGACAAAGGAGCTTCTTCGTAAGTACCCGGCATAAAGGCAGGAGCTTCGCGCCGTCCAAAAGTTACGACCGCTGCGGGCTGAGCAAGATCTAAATCGCGGCTCATGATCCGCCCATTGGGGCCAGATCCTTTAATTGTCGTTAAATCAATGCCTCTTTCTTTGGCGATTTTTTTGGCGAGTGGAGAAGTGGGAATGCGGCCAGCAACTTCTCCTTGAGGACCAAGAAATGAATATTTTGCTAATGGAGATTCTGGAACGAAAGCCGGTTGCTGCATCGCGCCAGCTGCTTTAGGCGTCGAAGCCGCTTCTTTTGCAGGAGCTTCTTCTTTGGCAGGAACAGGTGCAGCTTCGGGCTTAGAAGGTTTTGTAACCACTCCTTCAGGTTGGTAGCCTTCAATGCTTTCATCTTTTTTTTCTGTGAAGATCGCAATCGGTTGATTGACAACTGTAGACTCGCCTTCTTTGATGAGAATTTTGCGCAGCCAACCTTCATCCAATGCATTATGCTCTACCGTCGCTTTGTCAGTGGCAACCTCGAAAAGAACATCCCCCGCTTTGGCAAACTCGCCTTCTTTTTTGCGCCACTTTACAATCGTCCCCTCTTCCATTGTTGGGGAAAGTTTTGGCATCGTCAGGGTAAATGGCATAGGCGAACCTTTTTAGAGTGTGTTAATCGGATTTAATTATTATACTTTTCGCGCCTTTTTTTGTGGCTTCTAAAACCATTTTTTGTCCTAGTTAATTTAACTATGTGCGGCGAAATAGTTTTATATCGAAAATGATTCAAAATTTGGCTTTTTGGCTACGTTGGCTATGCGACACATTTTTTGTCTTCATTCGCGTCTTGCACTTGCACAATGGTCGCTCACTCCAAACAAAAAATTTGCACAGCTGCCTTGCCAAATTCCCAACTTTTGGATCGTTTTCAGTATAAAATCGACAAAAAAATGCATCAAAAATCAAAATATTAAATCCGCTTAACACACTCTTAAGCTAAAACTTGTTCAATTGCGGCAATGATGCGCTCTTTTGTCGGCATGGTTTCTTTTTCCAATGCTTTAGAATAGGGCATCGGTGTTTCTCTTTGGGCGACGCGGACGATCGGTGCATCGAGATCATCAAAGCAATGCTCCATGATCTCGAAACCTACTTCAGCACAAATTCCTGCAAAAATATGACCTTCTTCGACAAGGACGCAACGATGTGTTTTTCGGATCGATTCAGCAACTGCAGTAAGATCAAGCGGTTTGATCGTTCTTAGATCGATCAGTTCAACATTGATGCCTTTCTTAGCGAACTCATCAGCCGCCTGCTTGCACATATTCACCATCCGGCTATGTGAGACGAGCGTGACATGCTTTCCTTCACGGATGACTTTGGCCTTGCCAATGGGAATCAGGTATTCCTCTATTGGAATCTCCATTTTGTCGCCATAGGAGAGTTCATTTTCTAAGAAAAGGACAGGATTGTTATTGCGGATTGCGGATTTAAGCAGTCCTTTCGCATCGTAAGGATTGCTAGGCGCAATGATGATTAAACCCGGAAGATTGCCGTAGATCGCTTCGACACAATGAGAATGCTGAGAAGAAACTTGAGCGGCAGCACCGTTGGGTCCCCGGAAAACGATCGGGACGCTGAAACGATTGCCAGACATGTAATACATTTTAATCGCGTTGGAGACGATCTGATCGATTCCGACAAAAGAGAAATTGAAACTCATGAATTCGACGACTGGTCGTAATCCCGTCATCGCTGCACCCACACTAAGGCCTGCAAATCCGAGTTCTGAGATCGGGGTATCGATGACACGCGTTGGGCCCCATTTATCGAGCATTCCTTTCGTGACTTTGTAAGCGCCATTATACTCGGCAACTTCTTCACCGATGATAAATACAGTAGGATCACGTTGCATTTCTTCGTCTAATGCTTGGCGTATCGCTTCGCGCATCTCTACAATTTGCATCGGCATGATGGTTATCTCTGTCTTTTCAATTAAGTTTTAAGGTGCCAAAACATCTTCTTCAAGGGTGATCGGATCAGGCCACGGACTTTCATCAGCAAATTTCAAAGCGGCGAGAACAATTTCTTTTTGTTCTTTGTCCATAGCGTGGTAATGTTCCTCAGTGATGAAACCAGCGCTTTCCAGCGTTTTAAACATGATCACAAGCGGGTCGCGGGCCATGCATGTCTGTAATTCCTCTTTGGACCGATAAAGAGCAGGATCAGAGATCGAATGGCCACGGAAGCGCTCAGTGATCACTTCAACGAGAACAGGGCGTGAAGTTTTCTTAGTTTCTTGAAAGACATGCTTAAAACCAGCATAGCAGTTGAAGAAATCCATCCCATCAAATGTATACCCCGTTATGCCAAAGCTAGGCGCTTTTTTTTCTGCAATAGGCTCTACAGAGATTGCCCGCTCCACATGCGTCCCCATCCCCCATTGATTATTTTCGATCACGTAAATGCACGGGAGGTTCCAAAGCACAGCTAAATTGAGGGATTCGTGGAAAGAGCCCTGTGCGACAGCCCCATCCCCGAAAAAAGTCACAGCGACATCGCAATTTTTCCGGTCTTGAAGTTCGGGAACTGATTTTAAATATTTAACAGTAAAAGCAGCTCCGGTCCCAATAGGAATCTGACCTCCGACAATGCCAAAGCCGCCAAGAAGCCGCTCGGTAAAGAAGTGCATCGACCCTCCGCGCCCTTTCGCATTGCCAGTCGACCTTCCAAACAGCTCTGCCATAAGCTCATTCGGAGTCGCTCCGAGCAAAATCGCCAGCGCATGACATCGGTAGGAAGTAATCCACCATTGTCCTACTCCCATCATACAGACAGCAGACGTTTGAACTGCTTCCTGTCCCATATAGGAATGAAAAAAACCGCCAATTTTGCCTTGAAGATATGCTGCTTCTGCACGAATTTCAAAATTGCGTATCAGTAGCATTTTTTTGAGCTGCTCAAGCAGAGCATCTTTGCCGAGCTCCATAATCACCTTGGAAGCATCGCTGGAGAAAAAATTATATTTTATAGGAGTATGCTTTTTCATTTTCCAATGGTTAAACCATTAAGCAATATTCATTCTTAAAGTAACGAAGATTTTGAATTAAATCAATGTGCACAACTCTCACGATTCTACTCACATAGGTGCTGAGGGAAGTACTCTACCTTGATTTGGGACAATATTAGGATTATTTGTCACCGGGACCGTTCTTAAATCGTCATCAGAGTGGATCTGGTAACATCCTGTAAGGCTAGTCGATGCTATGATCAGAAGGAATACAAGCGGGAAAGGTGGGATTTTCTTCACGAAAAAACTCCAATTCTAATGCGTTGAAAAAAGGATAGCCGTCTCATAGAAAAATAAGAAGTTAAAAATATACTTTATATTTATTTAACTGAGCTTAGAGC
>JASHXO010000005.1 GCA_030043495.1 Candidatus Rhabdochlamydia sp. | reverse complement strand
GCCCACAGAATGATACTTAGCCGCCCTGGCGATTTCGACTGCTGCCTCACAGATTTTTTTTCTTAATGAAGGCGTTAAAATCGGGCTAGGGGACTCTTCGATCAATTTTTGACGACGCCTTTGGATCGTGCAATCTCTTTCGCCAAGATAGGCATAATTGCCGTGTTTGTCCCCGATAATCTGCACCTCGACATGGCGCGGATTGACAATCATTTTTTCGAGGTAGACATCTGGATTGTTAAAACTGACTTCTGCTTCAGCGCGCGCAGCAGAGAACTGCCTAACAAATTCCTCGGGATCATGGGCAATGCGTATTCCTTTTCCTCCGCCTCCAGCTGATGCTTTGATGAAAACAGGGAAACCAATGCGTTTAGCTTCTTTCAATGCCTCTTTAACATCTTCGACTATGCCATCAGACCCAGGAATGATCGGACACTTAACGTTTTTTGCGGTGGCTTTAGCCTTAGCTTTATCTCCTAAAAGAGCGATAGTCTCTGCAGAAGGACCGATAAAGTTGACACCGCAGCTTGCGCAGATCGAAGCAAAATTCGCATTTTCGCTTAAAAAACCATAGCCTGGATGCAGTGCATCAGCGCCAGTTATTTCACAGGCGGAAAGGATATTGGAAATCTTCAAGTAGGATTTTTGTGAAGGAGCTTCGCCAATGCAAATCGCCTCATCAGCGTGCAAGACGTGGAGAGCTTCAGCATCTGCTTGAGAATAGACAGCGACGGTTTGCAAACCCATGTCGTGGCAAGCCCGGATGATGCGTACGGCGATTTCTCCGCGATTGGCAATTAATACTTTTTGCATAAGACCTTTTTAGCTTGGCTCAGCCATGTGCTCACACATTGTCTTCGTCGTCTGCTGTGAAATCTCATCGAAAAGCTCCTTGAATTTCATTATAAATATTTCAGCTCACTTACTTAGTTTATACGATTCTGAAGAGCTTTGTTCCAAATTCGACAGGATGGGCATTGTCGACAAGAATCTCCGCAATCGTTCCACTCATTCCAGCTTTAACTTCGTTCATCACTTTCATCGCTTCAATGATGCACACTACAGTGTTTTCATCGACGCGGTCGCCAATCTTTACAAAATGGGGATCATCTGGGGAGGAGGCAGAATAGAAAGTGCCGACGAGGGGCGCTGTGACAAATTTGCCCGATTTCTCTTCGGGCTTCTTTTCTTTGCTTGAGGGCGCTTCTTCATAAGCAGATTTTTGAACAGGTGCAGGCCGCGCGCTACCTTCTGATTCGCGAGCGGGAGGGTGGGCATAAACAGGAGGATAGAAAGTTGCAACAGGAGTAGGGGGCTGAGAAGGATGTTCTTCCTGGCGTTCTAAGTGTAGTTCGTCACCGCCTTTCTGTTTGATCGTCAATTTCTTAATGCCTGCGCGTTCCATCGCAGTCATTAATTCCTTGATTTGTTTAAGATCCACAATCCCTCCTTAGAGTCTGTTAAAGATTTCTTGTTAATTGCTTTTTGATGAATTTTTCATTTGGCTTTGATTCTATTGCGCAGGACATGGTTAGATAACTACGCCAAGGAATAGAATCAAAGACAAATGAAAAATTCATCAAAAAGCAATTAACAAGAAATCATTAACGGTCTCTAGACTCTTTGTATATATTCATTTGTTTGAGTGTCCACTTTGATAATGTCCCCCGATTCAATGAACATCGGGACTTCGACTTTTGCCCCCGTCTCCAGAATCGCGAGTTTTGTTGCATTGGCGACATGGACAGCGGATTCACTCTCTTCTGTTTTTACGACCATGAGCTCTAAAAATTGAGGCAATTCTACAGAAAAGATTGATTCGCCATAGAACATCGCTTTCAGTTCAATTCCTTCTTTAAGGAAATTCACTTTGTCACCGATGACTTGAGAAGGCACCAAGACTTGTTCAAGGTTGCCTACATCCAAAAAAAGATAATCCTTTCCTTCAAGATACAAATACTCTAATTTTCTTTCCGCGAGCGAAACGTCTTGGATCGGCTGATTGAGTTTAAAATTTCTTTCGATGACTTCATCAGAAAGCAAATTTTTTAATTTGGTTTTGATAAAAGGCACCCCTTTAGCTACAGTGACTTTAACGCAGGATTCCACACGATAGATCTTTCCATCGATCGACAAAGTCATCCCTGGAGCTAATTGGTTACTTGTGGTCATAAATGTTTATCCTTTCGAATTGGGAAAAAATCCTTTTTAAAATGAAGAAAAAGTCATTAAACTGTTAACAATGCTTTTAAGTTCTTTGAGTTCTGAAATACAATAATCAACTTCGCCTTTATATCCAGATGAATTCAAACCTCTCCCCCACTGAATTCTCACAGTCTTCAATCCTAATTCACGGGCGGGAACCAAATCGAGCGGAATGCGATCGCCGCAGACGAGCACCTCTGTCGGACCGTATCCAAGCTCATCCATAATCATCTGATAATGAGGCTTCTTGTTCTTTTCTTCGGTCACGGCAATTTTACTAAAAATTCGAGAATCTATACCAGCTTTTTTCATTTTGTCCATTTGCAGCATCGGTTTGCCAATTGTCACTAAGGCGAGTTGATGCTGGCAGCTTAATTCCGTAAGCATTTCAATGGCGCCATCTAAAGGAAAAACTGGCAAGTCGGAAGGAATATGTTCATAAACTTCTTTAACACCAATTTCAAAAAACTTTTTATCAACTCCCAAAATTTCTACAAATTCAGCGATCGCCGATCGGGCACTGTCGGATGTGCTGTTTAGTCTTCGCAGCAACTCAAGAGCTTCGGAAAAATCAGGAATGGCAAGCCCCTCGTGCACCATGGTATTCAAAGTATCCTCGAGTTTGAAATGCGTGATGCATCCAGATGTATCGATCAATGTATCGTCAAGATCAAAGATGATTAACAATCTTCATCAACTCCTGCGCTAATTTTTTGGGATCGTGACGGATCAAGCTGCGTTTGAGTAAATCTTTTTTCGGAGTTTCTTTAGGCTCTCCAAGCAATGGCGTAAAAATGACCCGGTCTTGGAAAAGGTCATTCTCGACGAGCTCCCCCTCTTCTGCATAGACCTCGATCAACTCTTCAGAGGGGTTTTGGCTATTGACCAAAATGAAATCAAAGATGTCTTCGCCGATAAAACGATTGATTTCCTTGAGATAATCACTGACTTTAAAACCAGTGGTTTGCCCTCTTCTGTTCATCAAGTTCACGACAAAAGTTTTCTTCGCTTGGGAGTTGCGAAGAGCTTCGCTGACACCCTCGACAAGAAGGTTGGGAATCAAAGACGTGTGCAATCCGCCAGGTCCCACGACGATCATGTCTGAATTCATAATCTCATCGATGGCATGAGGATTGGCTTTTGGGAAGGGTTCGAGATAAATGCTTTTGTAACCCTGATCGATCTCTTGAGAAAGGTAAACTTCTTTTTCTCCCTCTAACAAGCGGCGATTGTTGAGGAGCATTTTTAAACGCACTTGGTGCGTTGTGACTGGGATCACTTTCCCTTGAATAAAGAGAATCTTACCCATCTCTTCGACAGCCTTCTCAAAACTTCCAGTCACTTTTTCCAATGCCGAAAGAAGCAAATTGCCAAAGCTATGTCCTTCTAAGCCGCCGTTTTCAAAACGGTAGTTCATCAAAGAGCGCATCATGTGTGAGGAATTGGAAAGAGCAACTAGGCATTGCCGCACGTCTCCAGGCGGCAGAACACCGAGTTCATCGCGTAAGATGCCTGTGCTTCCACCATCATCGGCCATCGAAACGATCGCACTTAAGTCAACTTCGTAATTTTTTAATCCTCTTAAAACAGCGAAATTGCCTGTTCCGCCCCCAATGACGACGATCTTTTTCATGCCTTATCGCTCCTTCCCATTTGTTGCATTTGCAAAATGGCATCCCGCATACTTGGTATACTGTATAAGTATGTTCCAGAGACCAAAACATTTGCACCGGCTTCGATACATTTTTTGGCTGTTTCCGCATTGATACCCCCATCCACCTGGATATCGAAGGGAGAAAGAGAATCTGCTGCAGTTTTTTTATCAGGCTGGGGAACTTTGCCCCCTTTTCGAATATCGAGCCGAGAGCAAACATCTCGAGTGAATTTAATTTTATGAAGAACCTCAGGAATGAAATTTTGTCCGCCAAAGCCTGGACTGACTGTCATAAGCAGGATTAAATCGCATTTATCGAGATATTTCGGGATTAACGATTCGCCGGTTTCAGGACAAAATGCAAGTCCTGCCTCGATTCCACAGCGGCGGATATAATTCAAAGTGTCCTCAACGTCCTCTGTCGCCTCAATGTGAAAAGTAATCCGGTCAGCGCCAGCTTCGACAAATCGCTCGATATAATCGAAAGGATTGTAAATCATTAAATGAATGTCGAGAAAGATCGAAGTAGCGCGATTGACAGCCGACACAGCACGGGGTCCAAGAGTCAAGTTCGGTACAAAGTGCCCGTCCATGATATCAATATGCAAGGCGTCGGCACCGGCTTCTTCTGCGCGTTTCGCTTCTTCCGCTAGCTTGCCAAAGTCCGCTGAAAGTAATGAAGGTTCAACTTTAATGGGTAGTTTTTGTTGCATGGACATTTTCTTAAGTAAAAATTTACAAAATCGATCATTTCATTGAGATGACAGAGTCTCTGTGATACCTTGTTTAAAGCTCAAAAGTCAAGTTTCAAGAGTTCTTCAAACCAGGGCACATACAATTAGAACAAATATTTGAAACTTGAAGGAAGCTCTCGCCTTCGCTCGCAAGCTTGCTCAGTTGAGTTCCGCTGTTTTATAACGGCTCAGTCTTTGCTACTCTCATGTCTATTTAAGTAGCCGTTTCCCTTTCTCTTCGTACACGTACTAAGGATTGCAACCCCTTCCACTCACTTTTATGAGACAAGTTTCCTGCTGGCATCACTGCATAGTTTCGTCTTTCAATTCTCTCATGGCCTTTTCCATGCTGGA
>JASHXO010000121.1 GCA_030043495.1 Candidatus Rhabdochlamydia sp. | reverse complement strand
CCGAAGAAATTTCTTGGATGTCGATCAAGGATGATTCTTCAAAAAGCTTTCCCGGAGATCATGGGACAACAGCGTTATTATTTGCAGCAAGCTTTTCCTATCTTGCCGGCTGGAGGTTGGGCGTGCTAGCGAGCTTATATGCCGCTTTCTTATGCATGCCGCGTTTGATCACCGGCGCGCATTGGCTGTCCGATGTTATTGTGGGCAGCGGTACGATTACCATTGTGTTTTTGAGCTGGGCCTTTTGCACTCCCTTATTTGCTCGGCTCACAGATGGGTGTGAACGTTTTCTTAATTGGATAGGAAAACTCAAGTGAACCCAGGCCTTAAGGCCTGGAATTAAGTTGGAGGCCGAGCTTCGTTCTCGGCCCAACACTGTTAAAATACCCGGACCCTTAAAGACCGAGTTTCCGCCAGAGGATGGATCAAAAAAACGGCAATGAACTCTTAATTTTCTTGGAAAATCATCGAGGCAAGAGACGGCATAATGATTTTGAAGCCGACAACTTTGCCTTCACGTCGAATTATTGAATAGCTCTTTCACAAGGTATAAAATTTTTGAAAAGTAAAGAGGGTTTTCAAAAGCCCTCTTTAGAATTTACGCTTGGCGAGTGAGATAAAAAGTTTTGATCTTTTGAGGATGAAGATACTCTGTCACAACTCTTTTTACAGTCTCGATATCAAACGGCTTACATGAAAAAACATCGAGATAAGCATCGCCATTTTTGTCGACAAAATGGCCGGTGATCGAACTGGTTTCGATGAGCTGGACTAAAGAG
The DNA here is from genome assembly GCA_030043495.1 of Candidatus Rhabdochlamydia sp. GTDB lineage: Bacteria > Chlamydiota > Chlamydiia > Chlamydiales > Rhabdochlamydiaceae > CAJCIW01. The sequence goes on along the minus strand of JASHXO010000121.1, from coordinate 3,697 downwards.
AACCCCCCTTTGCTTGGATCATGCGTGGCAAAATGTTCTAGCATGGGTTCTCCATATGCGACCATGTCAATTTCTCTAACGAGAGTTTTGACGAAGGCGGCTAAATTTTCAGGGCTAGATATTTCCTTACGGTTGCATGCTTGACAATCGAGGATTAAATGGTATCCCCAATATCCGGTCTGTTGGCAACAAGGAGCTTCTTGCATTGATGTCTTCATTTCATAAACCTCCTGTTAGGTGAGTTTTGGAAAATCTCTTCAGAATTTAAGACACAATAGAATTTTCTCATACTAGAAGAATTTCTTAGGAGTTGATAATATCTTGGATATCTTGTTAGAGGTTTCAGATATGGCCAGCGCTTATGACAAATTGCTCACACTATCTAAAGCAATCACCTTGATGAGCTCCGTGGAAGGATTGCTCGATTGGGATCAGGAAACTTATATGCCCAAAGACGCCATCGAAATTCGGTCCTTGCAAATCGAACTGCTCGCCAGCCTAGTCCATCGTCAGAGGACAAGTAAAGCTTTTGCCAAAGCGCTCTCGGCTCTCATCGATATTGAAACGGGTGAGGTCAATGACGATCGATTAACTTCTGCACAGATCGCAGCCTTGCGCGAATGGCGTCGTGATTTTCAAAAAGCTGTCAAGTTGCCAAATGTCTTTGTCAAACAATTTGCAAAGACAATTTCGACTGCTTGCCATGTTTGGAAGACCGCGAAAGAGCATAACGACTTTAAAGCATTCGCCCCTCATTTGGAAAAAGTGGTGAGTTTAAGCCGGAAAAAAGCCGATATTTTAGGTTTTAAAGAACATCCATACGACGCTTTGCTTGACCTCTATGAACCTGAAATGAAGGCTTCGATTTTGACTCCCTTGTTCAGCAAACTAAAACTCCCTCTGACGCAGCTGCTCAAAGATATCAATGTGAAGACACCCTTTTTCGAAGATTTCCTGTACAGGCATTGCCCCAGACATAAACAGCTCGAATTCTCTCACAAGATTCTGCACAAAATGGGCTTTCATCCATCGACCTCAAGATTGGACACTTCAGCCCATCCATTTTGCAATGGCCTACACCCCAAAGACACACGCATGACGACGAAAGTCCATCCGGAAAACATCATGTCATGCATTGGCGCTGTCCTTCACGAAGGAGGCCATGGGCTCTACAACATGAATTTAAACTTAGAGCATTATGGCTCCCCTCTTTGCCAACAAGTCTCTTTGGGGATCGATGAGAGTCAATCGCGCTGGTGGGAAACCCTTATCGGCCAAAGCTACTTTTTCTGGCAGTATTTTTTCCCTTTGCTTCAAGAAGAATTTCCTGAGCAGTTTGGAGGCATTCCCCTTGAAGATTTCCATCGCGCGATCAATGCTGTCAAGCCCGGTTTCATCCGCATTGAAGCCGATGAGGTAACGTATAATCTTCATATTATCGTGCGCTTCGAATTAGAAAAAGCCTTGATCGAAGGCTCTCTAAAAGTTAAAGATATTCCCGATGCCTGGAATGATAAAATGCGGGAATACCTTGGCGTCAGCCCCGAGTTTGATGGACAGGGCTGCTTGCAAGATATCCATTGGTCCTTGGGGTTCATTGGTTATTTTCCCACCTATACTCTTGGGAACCTTTATTCCGTGCAATTCTTTACGACCTTTGAAAAAGTGCACCCCAATTGGAAAGAGCATATCTCTCAAGGATCGCTGGACTTTATCCGCGACTGGCTTAAAGAAAACATCCATAAGTATGGAAGGCAATATACTCCAAGCGAGCTCTGCCAGAAAGTCACGGGAAAATCCTTAAGCGAAGAACCCTATGTTCATTATTTAAAGAAGAAGTACAGTGCACTTTATCACTTGACAGCGGGATGAACTTAGTGATTTTTTGTGATAGTAACCCAACTTGCTCCCACCCTCCCTTAAGCGCGTAGGGAGCAAGTTGGGTTAGTAATCAACTGGATTTTGGCTTCTGCAGACGTAATTTTCGACGTTCTTCCGCTTGATGATAGCGGCGCATTTCGTCTTCTGTTTCTGGAGTGACCGGGCAGATTTCGACGGGATGCAGATGGTCATCCAAGGCCACAAAGGTGAAATAAGCGGAGAGAATATGCACTCTGGACAGTGTACGGAAATCTTCTGTAAAGACCTTCAATCCGATTTCCATCGAAGTTTTCCAAACGCGATTGACCGAAGCCTTGTAGACGAGAGTATCTCCATGTTTTGCCGGAGCTAAAAAGCGGACGGAATCAACCCCAAGAGTGACGCAAACTCGGCCTGAATGTCTGCGCGCTATAACGCCTGCCAAGCGATCGCATGTCTCCAATACCCTCCCCCCAAATAGCGTGCCATAGGCATTGAGATCATTGGGATAGACAACTGCCGTCTGATCATGGATTGCAGTCTCCGAGACTTTTTTGCCGCTCAACATAGCTACTCCTCACACTGACTCTCTTTTTAAATTATCCATAGATTAAATAAATGAAAAGGCCTTAAAGATTACTCTTCAAGGCCTTTTCAACAAGGAGGAAAATAGTGTTGATGAAATTAACGTTTGGAGAATTGGAAGCGCTTACGGGCTCCAGCCAAACCATACTTCTTACGTTCTTTCTTACGTGGGTCGCGAGTGAGGTATCCAACGACTTTCAGATCGTGTCGACGTTCTTTGTCTTCAAGAACAAGCGCACGGGCTATGCCAAGACGAGCTGCGATCACTTGTCCTTGGATGCCTCCTCCCTTAACGCGAATGAGGATATCATAACGCTCTGGAGCAGAAATCTTTTGAAGAGGGGCTAAAATGGCCATGCGTTGCAATTGAAGCGGAAAATACTCTTCAAATTTTTTGTCGTTGACGAGGACATTTCCTTTGCCAGGGCGAAGACGGACGGAAGCAACTGAAGTCTTTCTTCTACCTGTTCCAATATTTTCTTGAGTTTTCATAGTTCCTTCAAAAATTCGCTTTGTTTTAGATGTTAACAGGGATTGGCGCTTGCGCTTGCATTTCATGCTTATCGCCTGTATAAATGCGTAGTTTTTTCATTTGCGCTTCGGTCAAACGCGTCTTAGGCATCATTCCCTTTACGGCATGCCAAATAATGTAATCAGGCTTTCTGTCGAGCATTGTTCGATAAGGCACTTCGCGCATTCCGCTCATTGCTCCGGTATGATAGCGATAAATCTTCTGAGCTTCTTTGGCTCCGGTAACGATAATTTTTTTAGCATTGATAACCACGACTCCATCACCAGCATCGACGTGAGGTGTGAAGCTTGGTTTGTGCTTTCCTCGAAGGATTTTAGCAACCTCAGCGGCAAAACGCCCTAAGGTTTTTCCTGAAGCGTCCAACAATAACCATTTGCGCATTGGAATGACTTCTTCCTTCGTCAGAAGGACGGTCAAATTTTTCTTCTTCGTCATAGGATAAAGCCTTAAAAAAAGTTCAATAATGTTTTTATAAAATAAGAATCATCAGTGTACTTTTCCTTTCATTTTTTTTCCAGAACTTTAATAGAAAAGCACAGGGCACATACAATTAGAACAAATATTTGAAACTTGAAGGAAGCTTTCGCCTTCGCTCGCAAGCTCGCTCAGTTGAGTTCCGCTGTTTTATAACGGCCCAGTCTTTGCTACTTTCATGTCTATTAAGTGACCGTTACAAAAGCAGCGTCCTGCCTATTTTTGGTAAAACCGAGAAAACAGAAA
>JASHXO010000120.1 GCA_030043495.1 Candidatus Rhabdochlamydia sp. | reverse complement strand
TTTGACTGCAGCCTTAGGAGTATAATGACGGTGCTTCATTCCAGGTGACAATGCAGGACCGCGATCATTTGGCGGGACTACGACAGGACGACCCAGAACTTGTTCAATCTGTTCTTTGGCAATCGCACCGGGACGTAAAAGCGTGGGAGTTTCATCAAGTAAGCTAATCACTGTTGATTCGATACCAAAATCTGTCTTGCCTCCTTCGATGACGGCGGCAATTTTCCCTTCAAAATCCTCAAGAACATGACTTTCCTGTGTGGAGCTGGGCTTTCCTGATAAATTTGCAGACGGGGCAACCAGCGGTTCTCCGACAAGGGAGATGAGCTTCAAAGCTACCGGATGTGAAGGCATCCGCAGAGCAATCGAAGCCAATCCTGCAGAAGCTACTGGGGGCACCTTTTGGTTGCGTTTTAAAACTACGGTCAATGGTCCTGGAAAAAAAGATCTGGCAAGAAGATAGAAAGAATTGGGAATCTCTGCGGCAATTTGATCTACTTGCTCGAGTGAGCTGATGTGGGCAATCAGAGGATTATCCATAGGACGTCTTTTAACTTTAAAGATTAATTCGATCGCCGAAGGATTGAAAATAGCAGCCCCAAGGCCATAAACTGTCTCGGTCGGAAAAGCAACGAGCGCTCCTTTTTTGATGAACTGAGCAGCGCGCTCCAATTCAATAGGGCTCAGGCGTTCGGTTAGAGGAGATACCTTGATTTGAGTTCGCCGATCGTCGGATTCATCTGTTTGCATTGGAACCCCGATTTTAATTCCCCAATATCCAGAAGAAGCCAAAAGTGAGCACAACTTTTGCTCCTAAGGCGATCACCAAACTGCCGAAATGCCGATCGACAAAGGACTTGATTTGCATACCCCAGCGCTGCATTAATTCAGCGATCAGGAAAAAGCGCAGTGCTCTGGCAATAAAGATAGAGATGAGATATCCACCTAACGAGATTTGGCAAAATCCAGCTGAAATTGTCACTGCTTTGAACGGGATGGGCAAAAAGCTCCCAAAAAAGACAGCCACATATTCATGAGCATTATAGTGATCTACGAGCCGATTGAAGAAATTCTTAGAAATCAAATGGTCAGTAACAAATTGGCCAACAGTGTCCCAAAGCAAATATCCAATTCCATAACCGATCAGACCAATGATGAGCGATGATAGTGTCGCTACTGCCGCATAAATCATCCGACGCTGAGGATTATGCATGCAAAATAGCATCAACAAAGCATCCATAGGCAAAAAGAGAAACATCTCTAAGAAAAAAATTAAAGCCAACCACAACGGCGCCATCGGTGAAAAAGCTTTTTGACAAGCCCATTCATACACCTTTCTTGCTGGCTTCATAAACCGCCTCATGTTTATAAGTTCCATATTATACTTTTACAACTTCTCAAAGTCAAGGTAAAGAAGGGCTTATAATTTATCGCAAGTTATTCTAATGCAAGTCATTATATTAATGTGGCACGCAAATTCCTTCCTTGCTTATAATCTTTAGTTAAAATCGAATGGTGCATTTTTGAATCGTGTGCCCTGATCACAAGGAGTTTTATTTAATGAAAGTCACTGCAACGATCGTCTTTATCTTCGGTCTTTTAATCGCACTGGGTGGACTAATGGGCTACGTTAAGAGCGGCTCGCAAGCATCGCTGATTTCCGGTAGCTTATTTGGAATCATTCTAATCGGATGTGCTTATTTTATCTCTAAAGGAAAGATCGCTGCACAGTATACTGCTCTAGCATCGACTTTCTTGCTCGACGGAATTTTTACTTATCGCTTTGCTAAAACTCTGCATTTTTTCCCCGCAGGGTTCTTAAGTCTTGCCAGCCTTGCTGTCCTCATTGTGGTGGCGCTGAAAATCCGCAGAACCCTGAAACTTAGATAAGACACCTTCTCAAAAAATCATTGAGAGGATATCCTGCTTTTTCAACATTTATCCCAGTGCTCTGTAAACTTAATTTTTGCGGTTTCGGCTACGTCAAAGCCCCGGGGTTAAACGATCGTAAAGCTAGCTGTATTGAATTAATTACGATCGCTTAACCGCGGGAGCTTTCACGTTAACCCAAACTGCAAAAATTAAGTTTACAGAGCACTAGAATAATCTGCAAGACTGCATCAAACAACAATCTCAATGGTCTCCTGCATAGTAGGGTTCAACGTGGACGATCACATCGCGAACAGCAGGCCATTCTTTTTGAATTTCCGCGCGCACCTGTTGCGTGAGTTCATGGGCCTTTTCAACGGATAGCTCCGGAGAAACCTCGATATCGATATTGATATGAGCATCGGGACCATAGAGCTGAATCCGAATTTTTTCTGTATCCAGCACGCCTTTGACGCGCATTGCTGCCAGCTTGACCTTATCGAAAAATTTTTGGGACGGTACACGATCAAGGAGTTGGTTGATGTTATTTTTGGCAGCATAGATCCCGATCCCTACCATCAATAGGGCGATGACGACAGCTCCCAGATGATCATACAAGGCGCTGTACATTGGAAAATAAGCGGCAAATATCAACGCGATCATGGCAAACAGACAATTCAGAGCATCAATTCGATAATGGACAGCATCAGCCAAAAGTGCAGGACTGTTCTGCTTTTTTCCTGTCCGCTTAAGTTTTTGATAGGAAATTTCTAAAAGAATCACAGCTCCCAATGGAATCAGCCAGGCGAAAGGCGCAATAGCTTTTCCTTGGATCGCTGAAGAGATAGCGAACAACTGCTGGATTAACATCGCTCCGCCTAGAACAGCAAGCAGCAAGCCCAATTGCAAACCTGCAATCGGCTCAAAACGGCCATGGCCAAAAGGATGGTCTTCATCCGGAGGCCTATCAGCGATCCTGATACAAAGAATCAAA
>JASHXO010000119.1 GCA_030043495.1 Candidatus Rhabdochlamydia sp. | reverse complement strand
GTTGATTGATAAGAGAAATCTGCAACGGATCGTCGAAGCTAAATCGAACATGCTAGTTCTTATCGATGAGGCCTATGCACCATTTGCCAAAATGACGAATATCGATCTTATCGATAAATATTCCAATGTCTTCGTTACGCAGACATTTTCCAAAGTGTATGGACTTGCAGGAATGCGAATAGGGACATTGCTCTCTTCAAAAGAGAATATTCAGATCGTCTCTAAGGTCCTTTCGCCGACTTATAGCGTAGATTGTGCGTCGATGGCCGTTGCGATGGGAGCAATGCTGGACAAAGATTACTACGATAACTACATCGAAGAGATCATTGCGCAAAGAGAACTGTTTATCAAAGAAATGCAAGTACTGGGATTTTCAACTTATCCTAGTGCGGCCAATTTTGTCCTCGTGAATTTTGGAGAGCTGGCATTGCCTCTGAGGAATTTCTTGAAACTGAACAAAATCTTAGTCCGCGCGAGATCGGAGAAGTCCTTAAAAGGCTATCTGCGCATCTCCATAGGGATAAAAGAACACATGCAAAAGGTACTTAATCTGATGAAGTTTTTTTGCACGGCCAACGCTTTGATCTTCGATATGGACGGAGTGCTCGTCGACGAGAGCGGATCTTATCGATGCTGCATTCAGAAGACCGTAGAATTTTTTTCCAAAAAACAAGTGGATCTCTCATTCATTGAATCGTTTAAAAGACGAGGAGGATTGAACAACGATTATGATTGTACTCAAGCGATTTTAGCGGAAATGTCAGTCCAGGCATCCCGTGAAGCGATCGTGGAACAGTTCGATGTTTATTATGAAGAGCTGAAAAGTTCAGAAAAATGGCTTTTGGATGAAGCGCTCATCCTCAAACTCAAAGAAAGATTCCGCTTAGGAATTTTTACGGGACGGCCAAAAAAGGACGCCTTTGATGCTTTACAGCGTTTTAACAAAGAATCTCTCTTTGAAGTAGTGATTACAGACGACGATGTGAAAAAAAGAAAGCCCGACCCCGAAGGGCTAGTGCTGGCCTTGCAGTATTTAGGCGCAAAAAGAGGAATCTATCTTGGCGACAGCAAAGACGACTTTGAAGCCGCAGTACGCGCCTCTATGGACTTCATCGGTGTCGTTCCTCCCAAGGGCTCCAAGGACAATTTCAAACAATTAGAAGTCGCTTCCATTTTGGAGGATGTCCACGACATTGAGGGGGTGTTATGCCAAAAAGAATTGTAAGTTGCGACCGTTCAACTAAAGAAACATCGATTCAGTTGACTTTAAATCTCGATGGCAAAGGCTCATCGGAGATCAGTACGGGAATTGGTTTTTTCGATCACATGTTGCAGACCTTGGCCAAACACGGTGGTTTTGACCTGAAATTGAAGGCCAAAGGGGATTTGCATGTCGACCAACATCACACGATCGAAGATGTCGGCATTGCGCTTGGAGAAGCTTTTGTGAAAGCGTTAGGCGATAAGAAGGGAATTAATCGCACCGGTTATTTCGTCTTCCCTATGGACGAGAGCTTGAGCATTTGCGCTGTCGATTTCAGCGGCCGACCGTATCTTGAGTACAAGATGAAAGTTCCGCCCAAAAAGATTGGAGACTTCGAAGCGGTGAACCTGCCGAATTTTTTTGCCGGCTTTGTGTCCGCAGCCCGTATTAACCTGCACCTTATTTTGCTTTACGGCAAAGATCCCCATCACAAAGTCGAAGCCTGTTTCAAGGCTTTAGGGAAAGCGCTGCGCATGGCCTGCAGTAAAGATCGAGTGCTTAAAGGGATCATTCCCAGTACAAAGGGGGTCCTATGATTACTATCATCGATTACGGAGCCGGTAATCTTCAGTCAGTCAAAAATGCCCTGCATAAACTCGGATTTGAATCGATCATTACAGATGACAAGGAAACTATTTTAAATGCTGAAAAAGTTATTTTTCCTGGGCAGGGGCATTTTGGCGATTGTGTTCGTTCTCTTAAAGAAAAAGGGCTTTTTGAGGCCGTACGCGAAGCCGCTGCCCACACGCCATTCTTAGGAATTTGCGTCGGGATGCAATTGCTCTTTGAAAAAAGTGAAGAGGAACCTTTCGCGAGAGGCCTCGGCATTTTGAATGGAGAGGTCAAACGATTTAAAAAAGCGCAAAAATTGCCGCAAATGGGATGGAACCAAGTGCAAAGTTCAGATTCTGCCCTCGACCAGAAATTTTTTTATTTTGCCCATAGCTATTACTGTGTGCCTGAAGATCAAACGATTGTAACAACCACAGCGACTTACAGTGAGTCTTTTGCTTGCGTGATTGAAACGGGAAAGCTCTTAGCTGTTCAGTTTCACCCGGAAAAATCGGGAAAACAGGGGCTGATACTCCTCGAAAAATTTGCCAGGAGTTCAACATGTTGACCAAAAGAATAATCCCCTGCCTCGATTTAAAAAATGGACGTGTCGTCAAAGGAAAGCAATTTCTCGATCTGCAAGATGCCGGCGATCCTCTGACTTTGGCAAAATTTTATGAAGAAGCGGGGGCGGATGAACTCGTCTTGCTCGATATCACAGCTTCCACTGAAAACAGAGCGACCTTACTCGAAGTTATCGAAGAGATCGCCAAACAGATCAGCATTCCGCTCACTGTTGGCGGCGGTGTTCGCAATTTATCAGATATGCGGTGCCTATTAAATGTCGGTGTCGATAAAGTCGCCATCAACACTGCGGCCTTGGTGAATCCAGAATTGATTCGAGAGGCTGCAGAAAAATTTGGTTCGCAATGCATCGTTTTAGCTGTTGATGTGAAGAAAACACCTGGGGGCTGGCGGGTGTTTTCTCATGGGGGAACATTCGCTACTGACCTCAATGCCATAGATTGGTCTCTTACAGGCCAGCTCCTTGGGGCTGGAGAACTT
>JASHXO010000118.1 GCA_030043495.1 Candidatus Rhabdochlamydia sp. | reverse complement strand
AAAGCGCCGATACAGCCTCTAGATCGAGGTGGTTATTAGGCTCGTCCATAATCAAGACATTATAGTTGCAAAGCATCAGGCCGCCGATAATAAGACGGGCTGTTTCTCCACCTGAGAGGTGAGAAATGGGCTTAAAGGCGTCATCCCCGGAAAAAAGCATTTTTCCAAGAATGCTGCGAATGTCTTGGTCATATACGCCTTCTCGTCGTTTTTTTAGCCATTCAAAGGCGGTCATTATACTCTTTTTATCAATAACCTCTGAGTGGTTTTGGGGAAAATAGCCAATTTGCACTTGATGGCCAACTTCCAGACGCCCAGTATCCAAGGACAGGACACCAGCGAGGGTTTTTAGCAAAGTGGATTTTCCGCGACCATTGTTTCCGATCACGCCAATTTTTTCTCCGCGTATCGCTTCAAATGAAAAATTATGGATCACCGTATGACTATCATAACTTTTGGTAGCGTCGCTCATTTTAAAGACGACTTGGCCGGAGGGTTTTTCCGGAGGATAAAAGCGAATGTAAGGGCGTTGAATGTTGGACTTCTTGAGTTCCTGAGGTTCGAGCCGTTCTATTTCTCGAATACGAGACTGCACTTGGCTGGCGCGTGTACCGGCGCCGAATCGAGCGACAAATTCACGCAGCTGGGCGATTTTTTTTTCTTTCGTCTTATTTTCGAGCTCTGCTCTTTCGCGAACTGCGGTCTTGGCCACAAGCATTTCATCGTAGTTGCCTGGATAAATGATGACAGTTTCGTAATCGATGTCGGCGATGTGTGTAGTAACGGCATTAAGAAAGTGCCTATCATGGCTGACGACGATAAGAACGCCTTTGTAATCGTGCAGAAAACGTTCGAGCCAGCCAATCGATTCCAAATCGAGGTGGTTGGTCGGTTCGTCGAGCAACAATGCATCGGGATAGCCAAAGAGTGCTTGGCACAGTAAGACGCGGAATTGTCTGTCTGTTGGAATGGCATGCATTTTTTCATAGTGCATCTCATGAAGGATGCCCATCCCCGAGAGAAGGATTTCGGCATTAGATTCAGCATCATAGCCGTCTTCTTCGTTGATGATCTCTTCGAGTTCACCCAGACGGATACCAACCTCGTCGGTCATTTCAACTTCATAAAGGTTATCGCGCTCTGTCAAAGCATCCCATAGACGCTTGTTGCCCATAATGACTACGTCGAGAACTTTTTTATCGCGGAACTGTTCGATATTTTGTTTTAAAAAACCCACTTTGCGCGGCAACAAAACGCTTCCGCTTGTCGGTTCTTCCAATCCCATGATAACTTTTAACAGTGTCGATTTTCCCGCACCGTTTGGTCCAGTTAGACCATAACGGCAATTCGAGTTGAAAGTCACTGTAATGTTTTCGAAAAGAAGGCGAGGGCCGACTTTTTTAGTGATTTCGCGTAAACTGATCGTCATAGATGATTTAAATGTTGAAATAGAGATAATAATGTTAACAGAAAAGTAATAGTGGAACAAGAATTATGGTCAATTTTGACGAGGGAGTGCGTAAATTTTTAAATTACCTTCGCGTTGTCAAAAATGCCTCTGAACACACATTGAGAAATTATGCGCTCGATTTAGAGGCATTTAAAATTTTTTTTGAGGAAGAAATTTTAAAACTTAAACCTGAATTGCGATCGCGGAAATTGAATGCCGAGCTTTCTGTCCCTCCTTCTACTCAATTTTCTGTTAAGGATATTGACAAACGCTCGATTCGGTCCTATCTGGCTGCATTGTCGGCAAAAAGCGCCACCAAGAAGACAGTCCTTCGCCGACTTTCCTCTTTGCGTTCTTTGTATAAATATCTCATTAAAGAGTGTTTGATCGAGCATAGCCCCCTAGAGGAGATCGATAGCCCTAAATTGGAAAAGAAAATTCCCCCCTCGCTCACTTATGATCAGGTGGAACGGCTCTTTGAACAGCCGGACACTTCGAAGTATTTAGGGTTTAGAGACCGCTGCATCATGGAACTATTCTACAGCAGCGGTCTGCGCATCAGTGAACTTGTTGGGCTGAACAGATACGATTTCGATGAACGCAATCTCCGCCTTCGTATAATGGGAAAAGGAAAAAAAGAGCGCATCGTTCCGATCACCCAGACAGCAGCCAAATGGTTAAAAGATTATCTAAACCATCCGGAAAGGCTGTGCGACATCGATGACCACAAGGCCCAGGTCGATGAACAGGCGATTTTCCTCAACAAATGGGGCGGGCGCTTGACAGTGCGTTCTATTGATCGTAAATTTGAAGAATACCTAAAAGCCAGTGGACTTGTTGCAAAGATCACCCCGCATACGATCCGCCATACGATTGCGACCCATTGGCTAGAAAAAGGGATGGATTTGAAAACAATCCAAGTGCTCTTGGGCCATCGCTCTCTTGCCACAACAACGATCTATACTCAAGTCTCCTCCCGCCTGAAGCGGGAGGTCTATGAAAAATCTCATCCTTTGGAGCTTTCGGATAGCAACAGGGAGAAATCCCACTCTTGATATGTCTGGTCGCAAGCTGGCTCATCATTTGGGCCCGCATGGGCAATCCATACTTTCAATTGAGACGGTTGGAAAATGGCGGTATGCAAATTAGAGGGGTGAGCGACTGGGCATTTGACGATTTCCATTAAATCTTTTTCATCGATGGTGCCATATTTCTCTAACGTACGCTCGACAAGGATAGGGTAGCGCTC
>JASHXO010000013.1 GCA_030043495.1 Candidatus Rhabdochlamydia sp. | reverse complement strand
TTTTGAAAAACAATGTGGCTTTTCCATAAACCTTCGTCGACGTATTCCACAAACGGCTCGGGATCGCTTTTGTTTGGATGAAGCTTATCTAAATTCGTCGTCGGGACCCTGCGCATTTTTTCAGAAAGGGAAGAAGTTGCCACAGTAGAGATACTTGACGTCGACTCATTTTTCGGTTGCAGAGTTGGGAAAGCAGGCAATGCAATGGTGAAGTCAAGTCGATTGGGATAAACCGAAGACGAACTTGCATCAATATTAAAAAACAAATGGTTGCTCATAATTGTTAATTCATTTAAGTTTTTGTTGATATTAATTATAAAATGTTGAGTTTATTAAAAAAATGGAATTAAATTTTTATTAAATATGATTAATTATGTTTTGTTGTGTTTGTTGCGAAATATTGCCTCGGGTCATTACAATAAAAATTATAATTATATGGATTGCAGGAACTCCCTATGCAGAAGCCTATCAAAAGGGTCGCTGTTACAGGCGCTGGCGGACAGATCGCTTATAGTCTAATCTTCAGAATCGCATCGGGAGAAATGCTGGGCCTTGATCAGCCGGTTGCTCTTCATCTTCTAGAACTTCCTCAAGCTCTCGACGCTTTAAAAGGAGTAGTGATGGAGCTCGAGGACTGTGCTTTTCCTTTACTAAAAGAAGTCAAAATGGGTTCTGATCCAGTCAAGGTTTTTGAAGGGGTCAATTACGCTCTTTTAGTTGGAGCCAAGCCGCGCGGCCCAGGCATGGAACGCAAAGATTTGTTGGGGAGCAACGGCGCTATTTTTGTTGAACAGGGAAAAGCTCTCAATGCTTCGGCGGCCTCCGATGTCCTGGTCTTTGTGGTTGGCAATCCTTGTAACACAAATTGCCTGATTGCGATGCATCACGCTCCGAAAATTCCGAAAGAGCGCTTTTTTGCAATGATGCGCCTTGATCAGAATCGCGCTAAGTCGATGCTTGCCGCAAAAGCCAAGTTTTCTGTCGCTGAAGTCACTCATGTTGCAGTATGGGGTAACCACTCGGCAACGCAAGTCCCAGACTTTGTCGATGCTAAAATCCAAGGGAAGCCCGCTCTGGATGTGATCAAAGATAGAAAGTGGTGCGAAGAGGAGTTTGTCCCGCTTGTTCAAAAAAGAGGGGCGACGGTGATTGCGGCGCGAGGAAAATCATCCGCTGCCTCGGCTGCGAATGCTATCATCGATTCGGTTCATTCTTTCGTCCTCCCCACTCCGGCTGGAGATTGGTTTTCGACGGGCTTGATCTCCAATGGGAACTCCTATGGAATCAAAGAAGATTTGATCTTTTCTTTTCCATGCCGTTCAAAAGGGGATGGTAAAGTCGAAATTGTTAAAGACTTGCCCTGGGATGCTTTCTTGAAGAGCAAAATTGCCTTAAGCGAAAAGGAATTGTTCGAAGAAAGAGAACTCATCGCTCATTTACTAAAGAGTTAAAAAAATTATGTCAGACGAAGAAGTGCTGTTTCAGATCACCAAAGACAAGCTTGAAACAGGCCTGCGCGGCTTTCCCATCGGTTATTGCACGACATCCTTTGTCGATCCTCAAAAAGGGCTTTTTTATATTGATAAGCCTGTCGCTGAACTTGCCTATTGGAAGCCGATTCAGGTAATTTATCTCCTCTATCATGGAAAGGAAGGCACCCCGCAACAAATTGAGGAATTTAACAAAGATCTCGCGCAGAGAGCGTGCTGTCCTAAAGAAGTCATTGCTGCGATAGAACGATTGCCGCGGCAGGGACACCCTATGAAACTTTTCAGTATTAGCCTATTGATTTTGGGGATGTTCGAGGCTACGGGAAATTATCAACAAGGTTGTCTTAACCTGATTGCTAAAATTCCGCATCTCTCTGCTGCTGTGATCAACCATCATGCCGGTTGGGGGATAACCCCCGATCCACAACCTGAGCTTGGCTACATGGAAAGCTTTGCGCGAATGCTCAATGTGCCTGGAGCGGATTTCTATGAGCTGACTCGGGCATTCAACTTGTTCAACATCCTGCATTTCGATCATGGAGGAGGCAATCTGTCAACCTTTGTTGGAAAAGCAGTCGCCTCTGGTCTAGAAGATATGTACGGTTCGCTTTGTTCTGCGATGTGCGCGCTAGCTGGCCCAAGACACGGAAAGGCAAATCAGGATTGTCTTGAGTTTGTGCGGGAGGTCTTGGAAGAAGTTGGGGAAAATGCTACGACCGCCCAAGTCGAAGCTTTGATCCGCCACCGCTTGGCAAACAATCAATTAGTTTTTGGATTCGGCCATGCAGTGCTGCGTGTTGAGGATCCGCGCGCCACTGTCGAATATGATTTTATCAAAAAGCATTATCCCAATCATCCGCTTGTAAAAATCGCCCTTTTACTCCGCACAGAGGGCACAAAAGTTTTAAGTGAAAATCCCAAAATCGCCGATCCTCATCCCAATGTCGACGGAGTTTCCGGAACTATGCTGACAGCAGCAGGTTTCGGCTATCCCGAGTATTACACTGTATTGTTCGGCTTAGCCCGCATCGTAGGAATTTCCATTCAGATCGTCTATGAGCGTTCCCAAGCGCGCGGCGGTAAAGGTACTCCCATTGTCCGTCCTAAGTACCTCTTCAAAAAACGCGAAGAGATCTGAGAAACTTTTTTCAATTTTTTTAATCTCATTAATTTCCAAAGATTTGAATCTGTTTATTTAAATTAACATATTGACAATGAATTTATTTCAAAATAATCTAAATTTAAGCATGAAAGTAATTTAATTGTTAAATTAATTTATTTTTATTTAATTAAATAATTTTGAGTGAAGTTGGAGGTCGAGCTTTGTTCTCGGCCCAACATTATTTTGAAAAACTCGGCCCTTAGAGAACGTCTCTTAAGGACCGGGTTTCCGCCGGAGGACGGATGAAAAATAAAATAAGCCAAGTTTTTCCCATGGCCTTATTTTTAGGGGGAATTGGAAATCACTTGCATGCCCTACCCTCCTCATTCTCAGAAGAACTAGCAAGTTTTATCGCAAATTCCCAGTCAGAACCCGCAAGTGTCTATCCTCCCCATCAAAGGCGTTCCCAGATGTTCGATCCCAATGCAATGCCGAATAGCCACGGACTTTGGCTGGATGGAGAAGTGTTGTTCTGGAAATCCAACATGGGATCTTTAGGATATGGTATCGACAGCGAGAGTACCAGCATCATTAAAGATGGACATGTCAAACATCCCCATTTTGAATGGGATTGGGGATTCCGCTTGGGGCTAGGTTGTAAACTTCCTCATGATAAATGGGACCTGTTCGTCAATTATACTTATGTGCACGGAAATGCCCATGGACACGCGGGCGGATCGGATACTATCGTCTTTCCGACTTGGGCAAGCGCTTTTGGGTTTACAGGAAGCAGTTTTTTTGCCGATAAAGCTAAAGCGCATTGGAATATGAGCTTGAATATGGCAGACCTTGAGCTGGGAAGAAATTGTTTTGCCAGCCGATGGCTCTCTATTCGTCCTTTTGTCGGTGTTCGCGGGCTCGTGATCGACCAAGATTATACCGTGGAATATTTCGGC
>JASHXO010000117.1 GCA_030043495.1 Candidatus Rhabdochlamydia sp. | reverse complement strand
CGAAGAAGGAGCACATCGCGCAATGAACGATGTGATCGTGAACATCGAAGTCTTTAAATACCTTGCCCGGCGCTACAAAATGACGGAACAAATTGTCAATCGCCTCAAAAGCCCAATTCAACTTAAAACGATGCCGCTTGGAAAACATAAAGGGCGTACCTTTTCTGAAATTCCAGTGGAGTATTTGCGTTGGGCAGTTAACCAGAATTTCGATCAAGATTTGCTTTTTTCTTTGAAAACTGAATTAAAAAAGCGCAATAAAGGAAGCCATTTTGGACAAGCAGCAAATCCTTTTGCCAACCTTTGAGAGCACGTTTACAAATGACCATAGTTTGCTTTTCGCGACTTTTTTCGCATCTTCTAAGAGGCGTTCTCTGAGATAGAAAGCAAAAAGAGATTTTCTTTATTATAGGCTCACATGGCGAAATTGCAATTACAAGATTTAGATCTCAAAGGAAAAAAAGTCCTTGTTCGCGTTGATTTCAATGTCCCTTTAAACAAGGACGGTTCCGTCGTTGACGACACTCGAATTAGAGCATCCCTGCCAACTATTCAATATATCTTAAAATCAGGAGGAAGCGCAATTTTGATGAGCCATTTGGGGAGGCCAAAAGAAGGCCCTGATCCTCAATTTTCGCTTGCTCCCTGCGCTAAAGCTCTTTCAAAATTGCTTGGTATGCCAGTAGAAATGGCGAAAGATTGCATCGGCGAAAAAGTGGAAAAAATCGCACGCGATTTAAAACCCGGGCAAGTTCTTCTCTTGGAAAACTTGCGTTTTCATCCCGCCGAAGAAAAACCATCACTGGATCCCACTTTTGCAAAAAAGCTCGCAACTCTTGGCGATGTCTATGTCAATGATGCCTTTGGGACTGCGCATCGCATGCATTCTTCCACAGCGGCGATCGCCCAGTATCTTCCCGGAAAATCAGCCGCGGGTTTTCTCATGCAGAAAGAGATCAATTTTCTCAGTTCTCTGCTTAGTCCTAAACGTCCTTTTTTCGCGATAGTTGGAGGAGCAAAAATTTCTACGAAAATGGGAGTTCTCAAGTCTCTTCTTTCAAAAGCTGATGGTATTTTTATTGGCGGTGGGATGGCTTTTACATTTTACCTCGCACAAGGGGTCAAGATTGGAAATTCCATTCATGAAGACGATCAAATCCCAGTTGCCGCTGAATTTCTAAAAGAATGCGCTGAGAAAAAGATCCCTTGTTGGCTGCCCAAAGACTTGATCATTACAGATGCCTTCCACGATAACGCTCAAAGCAAATGCATTATCGCTTCTCAAGGAATTCCCGATGGCTGGCAAGGGATGGACATTGGGCCGCAAACACTGGAAGAATGGAGCAAGGCCTTAAAAAATGCCACGACTATTTTTTGGAACGGCCCTCTTGGCGTGTTCGAATTCCCTCATTTTGCTAAAGGGACAGAACAAATCGCTAAGACCTTGTCTTCTCTTAAAGCAATCACTGTTGTGGGAGGTGGAGATTCAGTGGCTGCAATTAACCGATTAGGTCTGATCTCATCTTTTACCCATGTTTCGACTGGAGGAGGAGCTTCATTAGAATTTATTGAATATGGTCATCTTCCCGGAATCGATGCTTTGAGCGATAAAAATTAACATCTAAAAAAATGTAATTCATTATCACTGTATTTTCATTTTACATGAACTAGTTTCAAATTAATTTATCAATTTGAAAAAATGTAATTTTTAATTTTTAAATACAGCGCTGCTTAATCGTTGTCAAATAAGGTAAAACCGCTATAATAGGGCTATCTTTTAAGAAGATTGGGAATCACGAGACCAAAAAAAGAAATGGGTACGAGTTCTTGAATCTGATGGTCTCCCTTATCCCATATAACCTAGGCGAGATATGTCTTCTACGACAGGTTTTGGTAGAATTCGGGCTTTCCTTTGGCCGATCTACCGCCATGAGCTGAAAAAGTTCATTCCTCTGCTCTTAATATTCTTTTTCGTCGGATTCAATTACAGTCTTTTACGCGGAACCAAAGATGCTCTTGTCGTTACCGCACCTTCGTCTGGAGCGGAAGCATTGCCCTATTTGAAAGTCTGGGCGATCGTCCCCATGGCATTCCTTTTTACATTTATTTTTACGCGCGTTTCAAACCGCCTATCCAGGGAAAAGATATTTTACGCGATGATGAGCATTTTCATCGCCTTTTTCTTGCTCTTCATGTTTGTCCTTTACCCCTTTCGGGATACGCTTCATCCACATTCTGTTTGCGATGAAGTTCAAAAAATACTTCCCCAAGGTCTGCAGGGGTTTATTGCTATCTTTCGAAACTGGACGTTTACCTTATTCTACATCATGGCCGAGATGTGGAGTACGATCATCATGACCGTGCTTGCCTGGGGGTTTGCAAATGATGTGACAAGTGTTAACGATGCCAAACGCTATTACGGACTCTTAGGAATCGGAATCAACCTCTCCGGGATCGTCGCTGGATCCATCGCAACGTCGATGTCACAAAATACATTCCATCCGGGACTGCCCTTCGGAGCTACTGCTTGGGACCAGACGGTGTTCCTCTTGTGCACTGTTTTTGTTCTCGCTGGCGGCTTATGCATGGCCCTCTTTCGTTACATCCATGCTCAAGGTTATGGCTACAACTCTCCATCCTATCATGCTCAAAATAAGGGTGTAGAAGAAGTAAAAATGGGATTGCGTAAAAATTTCGCTTACCTCGCTAAATCCAAATATTTGATTTGCATCGCCGTTATCGTCGTCATGTACAATATTGCCATCAATCTCGTCGAGGTGGTTTGGAAAGACCAGGTGAAGCAGCTCTATCCTAACCCTTCCGACTTCAACGCTTATATGGGCCAGGTCCTAACATGGATCGGGATCATCGCTTCCATCACGAGCATCTTCATCTCTGGCAGCGTCATCCGCAAGTTCAGCTGGACATCGAGCGCTTTGATTTCCCCATTGATTCTTCTGATTACGGGCATCGGTTTCTTCTTTTTCTTCTTCTTCAAGGATTACGGCTTCGCTTCATTCTCCCATATCTTTGGGATGACGCCGCTTGCTCTGTGCGTCTTTTTCGGATCAATGCAGAATTGTCTCGCGCGCGCTTCCAAATACACTCTTTTCGACGCCACGAAAGAACTCGCCTTTATCCCCCTTAGCAAAGAATGCAAGCAAAAGGGAAAAGCGGCCATCGACGGCGTAGGATCTCGGATTGGAAAATCGGGCGGATCGCTCATCCATCAAAGCCTGCTCATGGTTTTCGGCACCGTTGCTCTCAGCACTCCTTATGTCGCCTTCTTGCTCTTGATCGCCATTGGCGCCTGGGTGACAGCGGTCCGCGCGCTGGGCAAAAAGTTCAATGATCTCGTCTCGCATCAGGAAACCCTCAAAGATCCCGACGAAGAACCAAAGACCGTTTTGCAACCGGCCCTAGCTGAGAAGTAATGGATTATTTCACTGATTTCATCGCCCGCCACGCCCAAAATGCCCACTGGCTCCTCTTCATCGCCATCATCCTCGCCGGTTTCAACATCCCCTTAAGCGCCGATCTGATCATCCTAGCTGCAGCCTTGCTCGGGGCAACCATCATTCCCGAGCACACATGGCTCCTCTTTTTCACCCTTTTGATCGGCTGCTACGTGTCAGCAGGCTGCGCTTACTGGCTCGGAAGGCTTCTCGGAAATACTCTGAGCAGGAGAAAATTCTTCTCGAAACTTCTCAACCCCCAGCGCCTGATCAAAATCAGGCAATTTTATGAAAAATATGGGCTTTGGACCTTCGTCATCGGCCGTTTCATCCC
>JASHXO010000116.1 GCA_030043495.1 Candidatus Rhabdochlamydia sp. | reverse complement strand
TGCGTATCGACATGGTCATAAGAAACCGCGATAAACAAAAAGTAAGAGATTGCAACCCCGATCATCAAAGTGATGTTCAACCTGTCTACCCATTTTGTTCCAAGGTAAACAACGGGAGAAAAGATCACGACATAAAGGACCATGGCCAGCCAGCTTGGAATACTGCTTCCGGTAATCTCATTTAAGACAGCGCCGCCGCCAAGGACGTGCGCAATCATTACCGTGATGAATAGGAAAAGATAGACAATCCAGCAAACATCTTTGCCTACTGGACCTAGCAACCGATGTGCCATGGTGATTAAATTAGAATCTTTTGGCATCCAAGTGCAAACTTCCAAAAGGAGAAGACCCGTACAAAGCATGAAAAGCCAACAGAGGATATAAATGACAGCTGCAGGAATAAACCCACCTTCGCCGGTCGCCACTGGAAGTGCGAGCATACCGACGCCGACCATTGTTCCGGCAATTAATAAAGTTCCTCCAAAAACGTGACCCAGTGAATGAAAGATATGCATAGCCTTCCCCTTAAAGTATTAGGGTTAATAGTAAATCAAAATAGAATCATAAAGACCTTTTTCGCATCTTCTAACGCCGCTCTTGCCCTACTTTATTTAAGTATGTGCTTCGAAGCGGCATTAAAACCTGCAAAAAAATTCATCAAAAATCAAGCTATGGTAATTTGTAAACATGCTCTAAGAGATTTATTTTCTTTTGAATATCCCGTAATTCAACGAGTCTTTATAACATGGGGAAAAAGGATAAAGAATCCATAATTAAAAAAACAAGAAAAACTCTTGAAAAACTCTTGATGTGAATAGCGTTTTAACAAAAATATTTTTGTAAAGTTTTTTTGTGGATTCGCTGGTAATTCAGGAATAGACAATCTAGTTCGTGTAAGGTATTATTTTTTCAAAAAATCGGGAGTGAACTATGGAAGTCAAGGATCTTTCCTTGCCTGGGGTTAAGTTTATTCGTCCTAAAATTTTTTTCGACGACCGTGGGTTTTTCCGTGAAACTTTTCGTAGGCCTCTTTATTATCAAGCAGGCATCGATTGCGATTTTGTGCAAGACAACCATTCTTTTTCTAAGCAGGGCACGATCCGGGGAATGCATTTTCAACGGTCTCCAGGTCAGGCCAAACTCGTGACAGTGATGGAAGGTAAAATTTTTGATGTGTTTGTCGATATTCGCCCTGAGAGTCCTACTTTTGGGAAATGGGACGGGGTTTTTTTGGACTCTGCCTTGGGAGAACAAATTTTCATCCCAGTAGGGTATGCTCATGGGTTTTGTGTCGTTAGCCCGCAAGCGCATGTCTGCTATAAGATCAGCAATCTCTATGATCCGCTAGAAGAGCGCAACTTTTGCTTTGATGACCCTTTTGTAGGCATTCATTGGCCGGTTGAAGCTCCGGTACTTTCAGATCGCGATCGAAAAAGTCCGTTTCTCAAGGAGGCAGTAAAATGAAAGTTTGGATAATTGGAGCAGATGGAATGCTCGGTTCTGCCTTGATGCAATCTTGTTTAAGAAAAGAGATCGATGTCACAGGAACATCTCGACAAGAAGCGAATATCATTCAATTCGATGTGCTTTCTGCCATGGCGGCTCAAATCAGACCCACTCATATTGTTAATTGTGCGGCCTATACAGATGTCGACGGGGCAGAAAAAGAACCCGAACTTGCCCTTGCTGTGAATGCAGAAGGAGCTGCAAATGCAGCGCGTGTGGCGCGGGATTGCGGCGCACGGTTAATCCATATTTCCACAGACTATGTTTTCAATGGGGACGGAACACAGGCGTATGTCGAGGAAGATCTTTGTGCCCCGACGAACCAATACGGGCAAAGTAAATGGGAGGGCGAGAAAAGAGTTTTGGGGCTCTTGGCTGACGCCTGTATTGTGCGTACTTCATGGTTGTTTGGGACAAAAGGTAAAAATTTTATTTCCTCATTGATGAACTGGTTTCAACAACAAGAAGAACTTCAAGTCGTGTTTGATCAACGCGGCAAACCGACATATCGCCATGATCTGGCAGCAGCTATTCTGACATTATTGGATGCGAGTGGAATCATCCATTTTGCAAATGACGGAGAGCGGTCTCGCTATCAAATCGCGCTCGATCTTATGGAGGCGTCAAAAGAGAGAGGGATTCAATTGAGATGCCAACGGATCATTCCTATTCCCAGCTCTAAATTTCCAACCCCGGCTGTCCGACCTTCTTATAGTGTGCTTAATACGAACAAATATTTTCACCTCACAAATATTAAACCGCGTCCATGGGGTGAAGTTTTAAACGATTATTTATCTCATTATGCATCGTCCGCGTAAACATTTTTTAGTCACCGGCGGCGCTGGTTTCATCGGATCCGCATTCATCCGTTATGGATTGAAGCACAACCCACAGTGTGAAAAGATCGTCAACCTCGATCTTTTGACCTACGCTGCGGACTTGCGGAACCTCGCTTCTGCCGAAACGGACCCGCGCTACTTTTTTGTCCAAGGGGATATCCGCGATGAAGCATTGGTAGAAAAGCTTTGTGTCAAGCATGAAATCAATGCGATCGTCCATTTTGCTGCGGAAAGCCATGTCGACCGCAGTATTTTAGGACCGCGTGCTTTTTTTGAGACCAACGTCGGTGGAACCCTTTCTTTATTAGAGGTTGTCCGGCGTCAACGCCATGTTCATTTCCATCACATCTCTACTGATGAGGTTTACGGAACATTAACCCGAGAAAGCACTTTTTCTGAAAATTCTCCCCATCGCCCAAATTCTCCTTATTCTGCTTCCAAGGCTGCTTCCGATCATTTTGTGCGCGCTTATGCGCATACTTATGGTCTTTCCACGACAATTTCGCACTGTACAAACAACTATGGACCTTGTCAGAACGTCGAAAAGTTTATTCCACGTATGATCGCCGGATGCCTTCACAGAAAATCACTCCCTATTTATGGAGAAGGGATCAATGTTCGGGATTGGATTTTTGTCGACGACCACTCCGAAGCAGTTTGGTTAATTCTTGAAAAGGGAGAGAAAGGAAACGTTTACGATATTGGCGGGGAATGCGAACGGAGAAATATCGATCTTGTCCATTCTATCATCCACGAATTTGCCAGTTTGAAAGAAGAAAATCCCAAAGATTTCATCTCGTTGATCACATTTATCGACGATCGCCCTGGCCACGATTTTCGTTATGCGATTGACTGCGGTAAAATCAAACAAGAACTAAGTTGGCGCCCCTTACACGACTTATCATCGGGGATCCGCAAAACAATTGCTTGGTATTTAGAAAACCCAGATAGGTTGGAAATCTCATGAACAAAAAGAAAATTGCCTGTATCATTCCCGCGCGCTTGAAATCGACACGTTTCCCCAAAAAAATGCTCGCCATTCTCAAAGATAAGCCTTTGCTGCAATGGGTTTGGGACAGCGCGCGCAAAGTACCGTTGTTTGACGAGGTTGTTTTCGCCATTGACGCGGAAGAAACTGCGCAACTGATCCGCAGCTTCGGCGGCAAATACTTTATGACCTCTGAAAGCTGTACGAATGGAACCGAACGCCTGATCGAACTTTTAGAAAGAAGCTTAGTCACTGCGGACATTTGGGTAAACTGGCAGGGAGATGAGCCGTTTATAAATGAACGGATGATCCGCGATTTGTTACAGAGCTGTGATCACGAAGATAGCGATGTGTGGACTCTCAAAAAGAAAATCACCAAAATCGACGAAGCATCCAATCCACAGATTGCCAAGATCGTATGCGATCATCAAGGATATGCGCTCTATTTTTCTCGGAGCATGATTCCTTACTACCGCGATGTGGCCGACCCAGCCCAGAAAAACTTTTACAAGCACGTCGGACTCTACGCATTTACTCCTAGTTCATTGAGAAAAATTTCACGCTTACAGCCTTGCGCGACTGAAGTTGCCGAACAGCTGGAACAGCTGCGCTTTCTGTATCATAATCTACGCATCCGA
>JASHXO010000115.1 GCA_030043495.1 Candidatus Rhabdochlamydia sp. | reverse complement strand
TTATCAACGCGCCTTAAATCAGGGTTTGACACAAGACCGTTGGGTAGACCGTTACGAAAATGCGCGCAAGCGTTCGGGGGCTTATTCCAGCGGCTGCTATGACAGCATGCCTTACATCCTGATGAATTATCAAGGCACTTTCAATGATGTGATGACCTTGACGCATGAAGCAGGCCATAGCATGCATTCATTCTTGAGCAGACGAAACCAGCCTTATCATTATTCTCAATATTCTATTTTTGTCGCCGAGGTTGCCTCGACATTTCATGAAGAGCTTCTCTTGCGCCATCTTCTCACTCAAGTCAAGAGCAAGGAGCAAAAAGCGTTTTTGATCAATCAAAAGCTCGATGACATGCGAGCGACTTTGCTTCGCCAAACGATGTTTGCAGAGTTTGAACTAAAGCTCCACGGTTTTGCGGAGCAGGGGATACCATTAACTCCTGCTTTGCTAAAGGTGGAGTACCGCAAACTTAATGAGGAATATTTTGGTCCCGATGTTCATATGGACGAAGAAGTGGACATCGAATGGGCTCGCATCCCGCACTTCTATTACAATTTTTATGTGTACCAGTATGCCACAGGAATAAGTGCGGCCCATGCTTTGGTCGATAAAGTGTTAAAGGGTGGAGAAAAGGCCCGAGAGGATTATCTAAAGTTTTTATCCTCTGGGTGCAGTCGATATCCAATCGAAGTGCTCGAACTAGCTGGGGTTGATATGCGCACACCGCAGCCTGTAGAGTCAGCAATGCGTCATTTCGATGAGCTGGTGACAGAACTTGCCGAACTGCTGCGATAGTTAAGTAGAGAAAATGCAAAGGCAGTTTCTTTAGGCTGCCTTGCTCATGAGTTTTTATTGAGAAGATGAAGCGGGCAGAGTGGAAATCATTTGTCTCAATCTATCCGCCAAATCCCGAGTTGTGATTTGTGAATCAGTTTCTATAAAACGCTGTTTTAGTGAAAGCCATGTATAATTAACCAGTGCTAAAACAGCATCTGCATCCCTGCTCTCCATGCTGTAAAGAGGGTTAACGGTGCTCAAGGGAACCGAGAAAATAGGTTTTCCATCAAAAGCGATTCCTAACACATCCTGTTGATCCGATAATTCTTTTTCAAGTTTAGGATGGGTATGTAAGGCTGTCCTTAATTGGTCATAAATATATAGCGTAACATTGCCAAGAAGCGGTACTAATTGTACGATGCCTCGCACACCATTTTTAAATGCGTTCCAAAATTTACTGTTTTCATTGAAGCGAGTTTTCTGTTTAATTTCTCGAAACATGATTTTTATCGCTTTTTGAATTCTAGGGATTGCAGTCAAGAAGTTGAGAGGGGAGTGTCCTAAGGAATTCACGATTTGTTCGTCCACGATTTTTATATGACCTGGATAATGTCTAGACTTTAAAAAAACATTGACAACATCCGGTTGATTAGCAGTTCCTGTATAGGTTTTAACTAGAGGAACCCAATGACTATTGGAATTTGTTTGAGTTTGATTTATTGTTATCATAATTGTCACAATTATATAACTATAAAATAGCATAATTGTTGCATATAATTAAATAAAAATGATTTTTTCAACTTTTCGATCGTGTTTGAGAGCATGTTTACAAATGAAAAAAATTTTAAGCATGCGATCCTTTAATTTTTTTTAAAAATCATGTTGCAAAAAAATAAATAGAGCAGTATCTCCTTTTGAGGATATTTTAAGGTAGTCTATTGCCGCTAGACAATGAGCAAGAAATATAAAGATTCTTTTATTGTGGTCAACGAAAAGGGACTGCACACTCGCCCCTCTACAGAGCTTGTCAAATGCGCGACGACTTTTAAGTCGCAAGTGATGCTGGCCTATCAAAGTTATACTGTCAATGCAAAGTCCCTGCTTGGGATTTTGATGCTCGCTGCATCCCGTGGAGCCAAGATACAAGTTGTCGCTGAAGGAGAGGATGCTGAAGAGGCGGTCAAGTCGATCCTCAACCTTGCTCGCAATAAGTTCAACATTAAATATTGATGTTCCTGGTTTTCATACAATGTTGGACTGAGAACGAAGCTCGGCCTTCAACTTAATCCCAGGCTTTAAAGCCTGGGTTCACTCTTCGACCGCGACAGCTTTCTCCAGAATTTCTTTTCGGCAGAAAACGGGGATATTGTTCAGAAGTGCCAGCGTGATGCAATCGCTAGGCCTTGAATCTATCTCGAGGATAGTCTTTTGCTCGCCGATTTGCTGTTCGAGGTAGAGCCGCGCAAAATAGATGGTATCTTCGATATCGGTAATGACGATCTGAAGGGGTTTGACGTCCAATCCTCGGAAAATAGCATTGATCAGATCATGAGTGTAGGGGCGAGGTTTATTTTCTTCGGTCAGATAGATCTGAATATTGCGTCCCACAGAGGGATCGGTATAAATGGCAAAGCGTTTTTGCTCAGTGCCTAAAATGATCACCGTATAGGAACGCGACTGCATGATTTTGTTAAACGTGATGGGGACCAGTTCTGAGGCCATTTTTCCTCCATTAGTTATGGCTTGATAACGACTCGGCCATCGTCAAAGCCGACAATCACTCTTCCTGCCAGATTGAAGAAGAAACCTGTATCTACCACTCCAGGAACATGGAGCAATGTCTCGTGATCCTGTTCGGGATTTTTTCGTAGTGTATCAAAATGAATGTCGATCAAAAAGTTCCCGTTATCCGTGGCAAACAGACTTCCATCGGTTTTTTTTCGAAATTCTCCTTGGTAACCGGCTTTATCGATATGATGGAGAATCGCATTTCTAGCAAAAGGAAGAACCTCAACGGGTAATTTGTGCTTTCCCAAGGCCGTGACAAGTTTGCTCTCATCGATGATGACGATCATCTCGTGGCTCATCGTCGCAACAATCTTTTCGCGGACATGAGCGCCGCCACCGCCCTTGATCATTCTTTTTTGCGGATCAATTTCATCGGCGCCATCGATAGCCAAATCCAAAGCTGTAACTGTATCGATATCGAGCATGGGGATTTTTCCGGCCTTGGCTTGCTGAAACGATTGCTCAGAGCTTGCAATAGCGCGAATTTTAAGACCTTCTTTGCATCTTTGGATCAATCGTTCGATGAAAAAAAAGACGGTCGAACCCGTTCCCAATCCGATATGCATTTCATTTTCAATCAGTTCTGCCGCTTTGTATCCGACCGCTTTTTTTATCGCATCTGTAGACATAAGAAATAAAAAAGGATATAAAGGTTTATCTTTGGTGCCTGAGCCTATCCGCAAAGTGCTGAGATTTTGAAGGAAGGCAAAGAAAATTCCATGACTTTGCGAATAGTCTCCTAAAATGAGCCAAGTTTTAGTTCTAATCTGATCTTTGAAAAAACGATGA
The DNA here is from genome assembly GCA_030043495.1 of Candidatus Rhabdochlamydia sp. Taxonomy (GTDB): domain Bacteria; phylum Chlamydiota; class Chlamydiia; order Chlamydiales; family Rhabdochlamydiaceae; genus CAJCIW01. Next base: position 3,811 of record JASHXO010000115.1, on the reverse strand, counting down.
TTACATTACAAGATCTTTCTCAATATCTCCAGCAGCTTCTTTCACCAGCAGATTTTGCTGATTATTGTCCCAATGGCATTCAAGTCGAGGGCAATTCGGGAATTAATCGGATCGCATTTGCTGTCTCAGCAAGTCTGGCGACCATTGAAGAAGTTGTCAAAAAAGAAGCTGATGTCCTCATTGTGCATCATGGGATCTTCTGGAATAAAGATCCGTATGTCGTCACGGGTACAAAAAAAGAAAAATTGGAGCGTTTGTTGAAAGGAGGAATTTCCCTCCTCGCTTATCATCTACCTCTCGATGCTCATCAACAAATCGGCAACAACTGGAAAGCAGCTTTTGACCTCGGCCTTGAAGACCTAAATCCTTTTTATCCGATAGGAAAGACCGCGCTCGGGGTCAAAGGAAAGATGGATCCCATCTCTATTGAAGCTTTTCAAAAAAAACTTGAAGCCTATTACGGACATCCAGCCCATGTCGCGCTAGGTGGAAAAAAGAAAGTGCACAGCGCTGCCATCATTTCAGGAAGCGCTCATCGCTATATTGATCAAGCCGCCGATGAAAAAGTCGATTGCTACATTACAGGCAGTTTTGACGAGCCGGTTTGGGACATTGCACATGAGCGCAAGATCAATTTCTTCGCCCTTGGACATTATTCTACCGAAAGAGTAGGCATCTTTGCTCTGATGGCACATTTGCATAAACAGTTTCGTATTCCTTGTGAGTTTATCGACTTGTTCAATCCATTTTGACGATTGAATTTAATTCTTTACACCAATATGATGCAACACTGGGATTCAAATACCTGTATAGGAGAGTATGAATGGCTTCATCCAGTGAAAAAGAGAAAAAAAAATTGATCGCGGAAGAAAGTTCAAAAACGCGTAAGGCTAGAGAAAAACTAAAAAAACAACTTGATGCTTTCGAAAAAAAAATCACGCCCCAAGCCCTAGAAAAAAAAGCCATTGAAATCCAGCGATGGATCGCCCGTCATGCCTCGAATCGCGTTGCCCTTAAAACCAAGAGTATCTCCCTGTTCGATGAAAATCAAAATGCTGCAGGCTTAAGTCAACGAGTGGGCCAATTAGCAGATCAAATCAAAAAAGAATTTCATCTTGCAACAGAAGATGAAGGACAAGAAAAGATGTCCAAGCTCAGAAAGCTCATCTCAAAAAGCTAGTGCTCTGTCAGAGGACGATCTTAAAACAGTCCTAAATCAACATTTGCCTAATTTCCTTGCGCTCCTTAAAATCAATTCCTTTTTGAATTGCAAGGTCATCTATGTCTAACGTCATCGAATGCTTGAAAGAACGCGGGCTTGTAGATGCTATCACAAGCGAAGAATTAATCAAACGTGTAGATTCATCCATCAAGCTTTATTGTGGATTCGATCCGACAGCTGACAGTTTGCATATCGGGAATTTGGTTGGTATCGTCATTTTAAGATGGTTTCAAAAATTTGGGCATACCCCAGTGGTCATTCTTGGCGGAGCAACAGGACGCATTGGAGATCCTTCGGGAAAAAGCGTCGAGCGTCCTTTATTAGAAGCTTCGACGATCGCCTTTAATGTGACTCGTATTCGCCGCCATTTTGAAACGATTCTCGATTTCTTTCATTCCAAGGCCCGCCCGATGATCTTCAATAATGACGAATGGTTTGCTGGATATCCTTTGATCGATTTTTTAAGGGACGTTGGAAAACATTTTCGGCTGGGCACGATGCTTGCTAAAGAAAGCGTACGGAACAGGCTCAACTCCGAAGAAGGAATGAGTTTCACTGAATTCAGCTATCAACTTTTGCAGGCGTATGATTTTTTCCATTTGTATACGCACAATAATGTCATTTTGCAAATCGGCGGCAGCGATCAATGGGGCAATATCACAGAAGGTCTGGAACTGATCCGAAAACTCACCGGCGGCGAGCAGGCCTTCGGCTTGACATTCCCTTTGCTGACCCGCAGTGATGGGAAAAAATTTGGAAAAACAGAGGCGGGTGCCGTTTGGCTAGCCGCTGATCGATGCTCGCCCTATGAATTCTTTCAGTATTTCGTTCGTGTGCCTGATGCTGATGTCATCAAAATGATGCGCATGTTGACTTTCATGGACCTCAAAGAAATCCGTGAATATGAAATGAAGATGAGGGAACAGGGCTATGTCCCGAACACGGCGCAAAGACGGCTTGCTGAAGAGATGACACGCTTGATCCATGGCGAAGAAGGGCTTGCTAAAGCTTTGAAAGTTACTGAAAGTGCTGCGCCTGGAGCAGACGCAGAACTAAATGCAGAATCTTTCCGGGAAATTGCTAAAGACATGCCGAGCAAAGAAGTGTCCCTTGCTGATATCCTTGGTCAAAAATATGTTGATTTGGCGGTCAAAGTCGGTCTATTGCCTAGTAAAGGAGAGACTGTGCGCTTAATTCAAAACGGCGGAGCTTATCTCAACAACCAGCGCATTGACGACCCCAATTTTCGCTTATCGGAGCAGTCCTTGATCGGAGGGGAATTCCTCCTATTGGGCTCTGGGAAGAAGAAAAAAATTTTGGTAAAAGTCCTAAAGTAAGCCCGATCTAAGAGCATGTTTACTAGTGCTCTGTAAACTTAATTTTTGCAGTTTGGGCTAACGTGAAAGCTCCCGTGGTTAAGCGATCGTAAAGCGCGCTGTATTAATTCAATACAGCTAGCTTTACGATCGTTTAACCCCGAGGCTTTGACGTAGCCGAAACCGCAAAAATTAAGTTTACAGAGCACTAGGCCAAGATGATTTTTAAAGCGGCAAAAAAGGCGCAAAAAGCAGGTTATTTAAATTCAGGGAACGTCTCTAAGGCTGGACTTATCTCCAGAAGATTCGAAAGAATTTTTCACTTTAAAAAATCCTTTACACAACTTTTGCGATCGCACCACTGTTAATTTTTTTGTAAAAACAACTTGCCTGAAAATCAACGTGATACAACAATGTGCAAGTAAAAGGACATAGGTGTCGTTCCCGTCTTTGCAGGGTCACCGTTCAGAAAATATTGGGCTAAATGCGGCGCGTGCAAATCGATTAATTCGATTGCGGATGGCTTCAAAGTACTGGATGTGAATTGGCGGGAAGAGTTTAAACAAGGAGTCAAAAAAATATGGCGACAATCACTAAAAAGAAATTAATTCAGGTGATTTCCCAAAATCGAGGTGTCCATCCTAATGATGTTCGCAATGTAATACAATCTTTTTTAGATGCGATGACTGAATATCTGTCTAAAGGAGACCGTTTGGAATTCCGAGATTTTGGCGTCTTCGAGATCGTGGAAAGAAAGCAAAAGATAGGACGTAACCCAAAAAATGCTGCTGTTCCTATCATCATTCCGGCCCGCTTGGCTGTCAAATTTACTCCAGGCAAAAAGATGCGCAAGCTGATCGAAAAGGAGCGCAAGAATGTCTCTGGGGGCGGAACACCTAAGTAATTCTGATATTTTTTTTTGACTCATTTCTTAAAAGGAGGTTTATTACCTCCTTTTATTATTTGTAGTTTATTTGATTGATTTTTAATTCTGTAATATAGATAATTGTTGTTAATTTTTTGAATTCTGAAAATAGTTGTGATAATCTTAAAAGATTGATTATCAACGAATCTAGTGCTCTGTAAACTTAATTTTTGAAGGATTTTTTCACAGATCTTGGGATTAGGTTCAAACCCCTTCCTAAAAAGGGGGGAGATATTTATAATTTTGAACATCTTGGCTTATTAAAAGAGGTCGCGATTTGTCAGCTCCTAAGTGGATATTGATTGGTACAGTTACTCTTTTTTCAGTCATCGGCATTGCAGCTATTGT
>JASHXO010000004.1 GCA_030043495.1 Candidatus Rhabdochlamydia sp. | reverse complement strand
TCATGTACAATATCGCGATCAATCTCGTTGAAGTCGTCTGGAAGGACCAGGTCAAACAGCTTTATCCCAACCCTTCAGATTTCAATGCCTATATGGGGCAAGTTTTAACTTGGATCGGCATTGTGGCAACCGTAATCAGCGTGTTTATTTCTAGTACAATCATCCGTAAATTCAGTTGGACAACAAACGCCCTAATCTCACCGATGATCCTACTGACGACTGGTGTTGCCTTCTTTTTCTTCTTCTTTTTCAAAGATTCTAGTTTCGCTTCCTTTGCTTCCTGGTTTGGCACGACACCACTTGCTCTGTGTGTCTTTTTTGGATCATTGCAAAATTGTCTTGCCCGCGCCTCCAAATATACCCTTTTCGATGCAACGAAGGAACTCGCCTTCATTCCGCTGAGCAAAGAATGTAAATTAAAAGGTAAAGCAGCGATTGATGGTGTCGGCTCTCGCATCGGAAAGTCAGGTGGATCGGTCATCCATCAAACCTTGCTCATGGTCTTTGGTACGGTTGCACTCAGCACGCCCTATGTTGCCTTCCTGCTTTTATTCGTTATCGCGGCATGGATGACAGCTGTCCGTTCTCTTGGCAAGCGCTTTAACGATCTCGTCTCTCATCAAGAAACTCTTAAAGATCCCGACGAAGAACAAGAAGCCGTTCTTCAACCGGCCATGGCCGATTCTTCGTCTAAGTAAGATCGTTTCTAAGAGACGTTCTTTGAATTTGAATAATTTGATTTTTGCACGTTAAATACGATGATATGTTATAAATGATATTATGGAACATCTAGCAGAAATAATTACTCGTCACGCTCATAATGCTCATTGGTATATATTTATCGCGATCATTCTAGCTGGATTTAATATTCCTTTTAGTGCTGATCTTCTCATATTAATCGCAGCTATTTTAGCGGCGACTGTTGTTCCCGAGCATGCATGGCTGCTCTTTTATAGCATCCTATTTGGTTGTTATTTCTCTGCGATGTGCGCATATTGGCTCGGCAGGTTGATTGGAACAGCGCTGAGCAAGAGGAAACTTTTCTCGAAGCTCCTCAGTGCTCAACGCCTCTCTAAGATTAAACAATTTTATGAAAAATATGGTCTTTGGACGCTCGTCATCGGCCGGTTTATTCCATTTGGTGTACGCAATTGCATCTTTATGTCTTCAGGAATGAGCAAACTGCATTTTGGAAAATTTGTTCTCATGGATGCCCTTGCCTGCGTTCTCTGGTGCAGCACATGCTTCTATTTGTTCTTTACTCTCGGCCAAAACTATGAGACCATTTGGCATTATCTTAAGACTTTTAATCTGCTAATTTTCGCTGCTTTCAGTGTGACGGTAATTGGCATCATTTGGTATAAAAGTAGAAAGAAGACCCGGACGAGAAACCTATCAACGAATTAGTTTGATCGTCTCACACAAATCGCTAGTAGAATGTTAAGTTTACACAATAGTTTGTCTTTTCTCAGAGCTCCATTAGCTTTTTTATTTTTGGTAGAAAACACGACTTTTCGTATCGTTGCTATCCTTTTAGCAATGCTTACAGATAGCATTGATGGATATTTAGCGCGACGATGTAAGGCTGTAACACGTTTTGGGGCAATTCTCGATCCCGCGATGGACAAATTCTTTGTTTTTTTTGCGCTTACTGTTTTATTCTTAGAAGGAAAACTGGAGTTGTGGCAATCGCTTGCAATGATCTCCCGCGATTTCTTCTTGCTTCTATTTGGACTCTATCTTAGCCTAACCGGCCATTGGGAAAGCTATCGTTTTACCGCCATACGATGGGGCAAGGTCACGACTGCGCTCCAGTTTCTGGTCTTAATAGGGCTGACACTTGACGTCTTTTTTCCAAGCTATCTCTACGGTATTTTCGTTCTTTTTGGTATGCTTGCTTTTATTGAGCTTTGGCAAATCAGGAAAAACTCTGCCCTCCCAAAGCAGAAGATAAAGTCTCTTAAAAAGAGGTCTATTGATTAAAGTGGAACCTCTGTGGCAAGCCTGCCTTGAATAGAAAGCATCGGGACCGGCATTTCAGCACCAGCCTCTACTAATTCTTTATAGACCAACATCAAAATTTCATGTTTGACCATCAGATATTTGTCGTAGCGCGTCTGAAGTGTATAAATGTCGATGTATAAATCTAGCGTGAATTGGTTGAACCCGTTTAAAACAACGAGAACAGGCAAATGAGAATCGATGTCCGGATAGTTAGCGATGGTAGTTTTGAGCTTGTCCACAAGTTCAGGAATACGCGAAAAGTCCTCGTAACGTACTCCGACTTTTTCTTCAATGCGACGATGAGTCATACGCGAAGCATTGATCACTTGCGCATGTGAAAAAATCGAATTAGGCAGATAAACAGGCCTTTTTTCTTTATCGCGTACCGTTGTCAGAGACCAACCGATCTCTTCAATGTTGCCTTCAAGGGCCTGTTCGGGAAGATAAATAGAATCCCCAATCATAAATGGCCGATTGATGTGCAGCATCAGCCCACTGCAAAAATTAGCTATGACATCCTTACTTGCAAAACCGATCGCGGCAGCCCCGATTCCGCCAAATGCAATGAGAGGAGCAATGTTCAAGCCCCAGATTTGAAGGACGACCATCAAAGAAATGACGACGATAATAATCGACAGAATTTTACCGGTGACATATACAAAACCCGCATCGACTTTTCTGTGATGATGTTCTTTATTCAAAAAGTCTTTCTGGACTACGCTTTTCCATCTTAACAATACCCAAGCAACACAGAGGACAAATCCCGTACCGCGAAAGGCGTTGATATAATTTTCAAAAAAAGAAAAATCAAACCGCCTTCCCAAAATTTCAATAACAAGAGTTCCTCCTAAAATCCATAACAAAATCTGAAAAGGTAAAAATAGGACCTGGTCGATCTTCTCTTTCCAATCATGCGAAACCGAAAGAGAGCGATGACGCACATGCTTGACAATTTTTTTAAAGGCAAAATTAACAGCAACTAAAACGAGAATACCGACGATAATTTCAAAAAACCAGAGCCTGTCCCCCATAACAAATTCAGAAGGGACGGGAGAGCCGTAAGTATCCATTTTTTTCTCCTCTTGACATGGTCAAGTTAAACTAACCCAAAAGATAAAATCAAATCCTAAGAGACGTTTTCTAAATTAAATAGAGACAGAATTTATTATTTTACCAAAAAAGCATAAAAAATGGTGATAAAACTTTTCACAAAAGACAGAACATTATTGACAAAATCTGCTAATGAAAAGTATATTTGTCCGACAGAGAATGCCTTACTAGTGCTCTGTAAACTTAATTTTTGCATTTTTTTGTGATGAGAGTTATAGTTTCAGTTTTTGATAAACTTTTAGTCAGGAACTGTTATGGCAAAACCACAAAAATACAGAGTCGTTCTTTCAGAAAAAGACAGATCTCAATTAGAAAAGATCACTAAACAAGGTAAGACGTCTGCACGAGTGATAAAACGAGC
>JASHXO010000003.1 GCA_030043495.1 Candidatus Rhabdochlamydia sp. | reverse complement strand
AAAAGGATAGGTTCATGAATTCAAAGCTAAAAGATGAGAAAGTCATTGTTGTTACAGGAGCTGCGGGCTTTATTGGTTCGTGTATAGTGAAATATCTCAATGAACAAGGGAGCAACAACCTTCTTCTTGTCGACGATGTTAAAAAGACAGAGAAATGGAAAAATCTGCTCAACAAAAAATGCATCGATTTCATCTCTCGTCACGATCTTTTTAAATGGTTGGAAGGAAAGGAGGACATCGTCAAAGCATTTATTCATTTGGGCGCCTGTTCAGATACGTTGGAGACCGATGGCAATTATCTCATGGAAAATAATTTTCGTTATACGGTGAGGTTGGCCGAATATGCTATGCAACATGGTCAACGTTTCATCTACGCATCCTCTGCTGCCACTTACGGTGATGGATTGCTTGGCTTCAGCGATGATCACTCGACTTTGGAAGATTTGCGGCCATTGAATCTCTATGGATTTTCTAAATACTATTTTGATTTGTGGGCAAAACAACAAGGGATCCTTAATCAAGTCGTCGGTTTAAAATATTTCAACGTGTTCGGACCTAATGAAAACCACAAAGGGCGCATGGCCTCAATGGTATTCAAGATGCTGCCAATCGCACAAACCGAAGGTAAAATCCGTCTGTTTAAATCTTCTGAACCCGAACGCTTTGGCGATGGTGACCAATGTCGTGATTTTATTTATGTCAAAGATGCCGTCCGAATGACCTATCATTTTTTAGAAAACAATCTCGGTGGTATTTTTAATATCGGAACAGGAGAAACGACAACATGGAACGTACTTGCCAAGGCAGTGTTCAAAGCTCTAGACAAACCCGCCCAAATTGAATATATCGATATGCCAAGCGACTTGACTCGTCAATATCAAAACTACACCTGCGCCGATATGAGCAAATATAAAAAACAAACAGGTGTGGGCGCTATCTGCCAATATACAATTGAAGATGCGGTTGTTGATTACGTCAGAAATTACTTACTCGAGGACAAACGATGGTAAAACTCAGCGGGATGTTGAGTCGGTTTAGCCCAGTGCGTGTATTAGTCATTGGCGATTTCATGCTGGACACTTACACGACAGGAAAGGTTAAACGTATCTCTCCTGAAGCGCCTGTTCCCGTTCTTCACATTCAAAAAGAGGAAAGTCTTCCTGGGGGCGCTGGCAATGTCGTCTTGAATTTAATTTCTCTGGGCGCTCGTGCCACTGCCGTGGGCCGAATTGGTTATGATGCCGCTGGAGAGGAATTGCGCGACGCTCTGCAGCGCGAAGGTGCTGACGTTGAAAATCTTATCCTGCAAAAAGGCTATAAAACACCTGTTAAGAATCGTCTGATCGCAGACGCGCAGCAAATTTTACGCGTGGATTTCGAAACGATCAGTCCCTTGCCGGAGCAACTCGAAGAGGAGGTCTTCGAAAGACTTCCTTCTTTAATGGATAAGGTTCAGATCATTGCTATCTCTGATTATGGCAAAGGATTTTTGTCGCGGTCCTTTCTTAAAAAGACGATTGCGATGGCGTCGGAAAAAGGAATACCTGTCATCGTCGATCCTAAGGGGGATGATTTTTCGAAATACTACGGTGCATCGGTCATTAAGCCCAATCTCACTGAAGCTTATGCAGCAGCCAAACTTCCCTCTGAAGCTCCTCTGGACCAAGTCGCTAGCGTCATTCTTCAAAATTGCGGCGTAGAGATGCTTATCGTCACACGCTCGGAAGCTGGAATTTCTTTGTTTAATAAAGCAGGCCAACAATTTGACTTTCCTGTTCGTTCAAAAGAAGTTAAAGATGTCACAGGGGCAGGAGATACTGTCCTTTCTATGATCAGTGTGGCACTTGCCAATAAATTGGACATCAAATATGGAGCTCAACTCGCCAATATTGCAGCTGGAATGGCAATCGAAAGACTAGGCTGCGCCCGTATCAATCTCTCCGAGATGGCTGAACGTCTTTTGGAATTTGATGTCGAAAATAAAATCTTCGATGAAGAACATCTGTTTGCTCTTCAGCAAGCCTTAAAAGGAAAACGTTATACAGTCTTGGGGCTAAATAGTGCGCATGGGATGTCAACCGCTCTTTTTCGCTCTTTGCGCAAGCTGGCCTCAAAGGACATGGAAAAAAAGCTGATCGTCTATGTTCGCGACAACGATCCTGATACAGAATTCGTCTCCCTTCTATCTTCCCTTGCAGAAGTCGATTTCATTGTCTTAAAATGCGAAAGCCTAAAAAATCTTTGCGATATCATCCATCCTCATCAAGTTTTTATTATGGAAGAGGACAGGTTGGTCGCTCTGGATCATGCCACTGCGCTTCTTTCCAGGGTAAGAGATAGTTTGAATCCTGTCCTTGTCAATTCATAAAAATGAATCTTAACATATTAAAACATTTAATATGTTTTATATTAAGATCTCCTATAGTATGCTTTTCCTACTTAATTCACGTGAGGAGAGTTCAATGAAAAAATACATTTTACCTTTGTTAGCAGCCGCAACAATTACGACGGCAGGCAGCTTCGCCGATGAAGAGAAGCCCAAAGTTTCCATATGCCAAGGGACCGAATGTAATATCGCTGAAAGCCCTGTTCAACAAACCCTTCAAGAAACGAGAAAAAAACTTTCCGAACTCGCACATAACGATTCGGTAGTGATGAAAAACTTCGATAACCTCGCCGAAGCCCTCCATGCTGCTTTTCAAAAAGAAAAGAGTATGACAGCCCAAGAGATCCAAGAAATCTGTTCTGGAATCGATTTTGCCGCCGAAAAACATCGTTTCCAAACACGTAAGAACAAAGAGAAAACACCTTACATTTCACATCCGATCGGTGTCGCATATAATCTGATAGGTATCGGCCAAGTCAGGGAAATTTCGGTCATTATCGGGGCTCTCCTACACGATACAGTCGAAGATACGCAAACGACATTTGAAGAAATTGAAAATAAGTTCGGCAAACAGGTTGCCAGCTTAGTGCGTGAAGTCACTGATGATAAATCTCTGGCTAAAGAAGCTCGCAAGC
>JASHXO010000114.1 GCA_030043495.1 Candidatus Rhabdochlamydia sp. | reverse complement strand
AGCCAAAGGAGCTGGGGCGCACTTTGTCAAGACCTCGACGGGCTTTAGCTCTTCAGGGGCCACTCTTGAAGACGTCGTCTTGATGCGCGACTGCATCGGGAATGATATGGGAGTGAAGGCTTCTGGAGGAATCCGCGATTTTAAAACAGCCTTGGCGATGCTCTCTAAAGGCGCGACACGATTAGGGACGAGCGCAGGAGCAGCAATCATCAAAGAGATCGCTGTTCAACAAGAGGGCCTTTCTAATTACTAAAATCTATAATAATCCAACTTGCTCCCTACCTTGCCTGAGAGACTAAGCGAGGAGCAACAAGATACAAGACTTGCGACGAACCGCAGATCTTTAGACCTGCGGAAGGAGCAAAGCGAAGTAGACTGTGCTCCTCGCTTAGTCTCTCAGGCAACCAATGCAAAAAAATAAATGGCAATGACTCACTATGCGCCTAAGGCAAGGTAGGGGGCAAGTTGGGTTAATAGATGCTTTGTTTTTTAGTTAGTAAACAAAAGGAATAAAGCGGAAGGGGACGAGTTCGCAATACTTGTCCCAATCTTTGCCGTATTTCATCTTGCAGCGTCTTTCTTGCCTGAAAGAACGGTCCACAAGCAAGAGGAATAAGAAAGTGAGATAGAAATAGGGCATGAAGTTAGTGAACAAGGCTGGTATGCTCCAAAAGAATGCGCCTAATAGTTCTGGAAGATAGTGGAAATGGCGTGAAATACCCCACCAACCTGAAGCGAGTAATAGCGTTTGTTTTTCTTCGCCCCATTCCGTTTTGTAATTGGCAAAGATAAGATCAGGTTTTTTATTCCAGATTGTACAGTCCCCATTTTTACTGCGTACGTATTGACGTTGTCTGTCCGCAAGGTAATTGATAAAGATGCAAGCAGTGCCTGCGGCGAAGATCGTCATAGCTGTAAAAGTTCCGAGATGATTGGGATGATTGACCAAGAAAAGAGTAGGCGAAGTATAAACTGAAGGCACCCAGACCAGGCAACCCCAGCAGATGCAGAATCCTGCTCTGTCGTACATGATATCCATCGATCTCAAATAGCCTGTCTCCCACCAGAAAAACTTGGCGATATAAAGAAGCTGCAGGCCAACTGCAACGAGCATCGAGTCGGAAAGTCCGTAAAGCTGACTTTGTTTCATAGCAAAAGAGATGATGATTAATCCCCATCCCATCATTCCGAAACGGCAGTTGGTGAACATCTTGACGTCCCAGCCAAAGATGCGGGGATATAATTCCATGCCCCAGAAATAGTCAAAGATGGCATGGCCTGTAGTTCCCGAATCTGTGCTTGAAGGCTTGTATCGTCCTTTGAAATAGAGAAAAAGGCAAAAGAGCAAACTAAAAAAATTCAAGGCGCCAATCAATCCGCCGAAATTGTCATAGATGATCGTAGGAGAAAATAACTTGAATTGCGAAGACCCTAGGTAAAACAGCAGTATCGTGGATGTGAAAGCCGAGATGCCATTTGCTTTGTATACAGGGATGTTTCCTTTTGGAGTGATGGGCCCTTCTACCTTTCTGCCTGGCAAAATCTTCATCAAAAAAAGTTCCGCGGCAGCAAAAACGACCAAGATTGTCCAAGCTTCTGCAGTTCCGAAAAAAAGCGGACTCCAAATTCCATAGATTGTCGAAAAAATCCCATCCTTTGCAAATAATGCGACGAGCTGCTCAATGGATCCGTTTAATGAGACGTTTGTGTACCAGGCTAACATCACAAATGGCGGACATAGCGTGATCAAAAGCAAAGGCGCCAGGATTTTCCGAATCCAGCGTATCATTTTGCGAAGATCCATTTCTCGTTTCTGCATTTTTTCTCCTCGCCCAAAGAGGGGACATTAGATGACTGCATTTGCAATGACATAGAAAATATCGGTCTTTTTTTTCTAGCATTTTCGTTAAATCAATATTTTTTGGCGACAACGCAGCTAAAGAATTGTCATTTTTTGCCCTTTTTTCTCGAAGTTGGAAGATTTTTAAGAAAACAGTGACTTTTAATGGGTCTCTATTCGAAACTAGTGCTCTGTAAACTTAATTTTTGCAGTTTGGGTTAACGTGAAAGCTCCCGCGGTTAAGCGATCGTAAGGCGCGCTGTATTAATTCAATACAGCTAGCTTTACGATCGTTTAACCCCGGGGCTTTGACGTAGCCGAAACCGCAAAAATTAAGTTTACAGAGCACTAGTTGCCTTACAAAAAGACTTCTTTAAGAGTTGCTACGCTGAATGACTAAAAAACCTTTTTAACTAATTTTCTTAATTTAAGGGTAATTCAAAAAACAAACCTGGAAAATCTAACGTAAATTTTTAATAATCAGTATTTTTAAGTTATATTGTAGAGGATTCATTGCCTTCATGGTTAAAAAAAAATATAATCATCGAAGACAAATGACCTAAATGGGGGATATCGCTATGCAAATGCCCAAACAAATCGAATTGGCAAGGCCAAAAGAAACTCCTATTGAGAGTTTTAGTTCCGATCCTCATCGTTTTCTCGGCTTGCACCCCGCAGGACCTGATTTTAAAGTCATCCGCATTTGGAGACCGGGAGCCCCATATGTGCACTTGGAAATTTTTGGAAAAGACGTGGAAGCAAAGAGGATCTCTCCAGAAGGTCTTTTTGAATACGAGGTTCCTTCCAATACCATCTTTGCCGACTACAGGGTTTATCATCAAAATGGGATGCTGGCCCACGATCCTTACGTCTTTTTACCAACATTTGGAGATATTGATGCTCATCTATTTAATCGAGGTGTCCACTACAAGCTTTATGAAGTGATGGGGGGAAGGCTTTGCGCCCATCAGGGAATCGAAGGAGCTAAATTCGCGGTCTGGGCGCCTGAAGCCCAAGAAGTATCTATCGTCGGAGACTTCAATTTTTGGGATGGAAGGGTCAATCCTTTACGCATGATGGGATCTTCAGGCGTGTGGGAGCTTTTTGTTCCTGGTCTGAAGCAAGGTGAAAAATATAAATTTGAGATCCGCAC
>JASHXO010000113.1 GCA_030043495.1 Candidatus Rhabdochlamydia sp. | reverse complement strand
AAGACCTTAGAGAATTGTTTGTCTTTGTGTAATGAGGACGGTCAACAGGAAGTTCAGCAGCTAGTTCATTTTTTACTTCAACAGCCTCTTTTTTCTCGATTTTAGGGTGAGTTTTGCTCGAAAACCATTTGTTCTTAATACGAGAGTTATTTTTTTTCTCATTATCATTGTTCTTAACTTTTTCAGGAGTTCGACGGGCTCCTGCATATTGAGGTTTAAGTTTTTTGGGAAGCGTTTTTTCTGTATTTTCCGATGCAGCTGTTTTTTCCTCTGACGTTGTGGAAGAACTTTTTGCAGGAAGGGTAACTCGGCGGTTTGATTCAGGAGATTCTTTTTTTTCATCCGTCGACACGATGCTATCTTCTACAATCACTTCTTCGAATTCTTCATCGTTAATGGCTACATCCGCAGAAAGAATACGATGAAATACGAGAGAAAATGCAGTCAATGAGTAGAAAAATCTAGATGGCATCGTATTCCTCCTAAAACGATCAAAGCAATTTAACAAAGGATGGATTTATAGCCCTAAAGAGCTTTAAAGAAAAGAGGAAAGGCAATAACTTCCCGTCGTATAAACCACAGATTGCAGCTTTCTTAACTATGGATTGTTGATTGATTTCAACGTGAAGTTGTTGCGTGAAGGAATACGTCGATTTAAAATTTAAGCCCTCTCTGTGATCTCCAGCGAACCTTGTTCGCGGGTGGTTAAAAAATGTTTTTTCCCCGATTCTTCAGGTTGTTTCAGTATATATCAATAATTACAAAACTTTAATTCCATATAAATTAAAATAAATATTTTATATTATTGAAACAGAACACAAGAAATTTTAAACAAAAAAAATTACAATAAAATATTCTTAATAATTGATTGAAATTTATTGCCAATTTTTCAGATATTTAATAAAATATATATAATTATTAGTTATTTAAATAATAAATTTAAGTGAAATTATGACAACTATACCAAGCAATTCTAAAATTATAAATAATGAATACTATTCTTATTCAAATGGTTCTTATGAGCAAAGGCAAGCTACCTTTCTGGAAGAAAATGCTACCGTTGCCAAGACGATAAATTATTCTCGAAGCATCCATGGCCCAATTCCAAGGGACGAATTGAGAAAACTTGTTGAACACATTGATCTCGGTTCTCCGACTTGGGAAGAAGAGATGAAAAAAGTCCTTGCTGATCAGCAATTCGTGGTCAATAGCATTAATGCGAATTCGGAACATGAGCAGAATCAAATGGGAATGACTACGAAATCATATCTTGAAACTTATTTCAATTGGAAAGCAGTTGGACTAACTGCAACAGCTATGGCAACATTTTTTGCTCCAGCAATTATTAAAGATTACTTTCCAGGAATCAGTGAAGCACTTCGTCTACCGTCCAAGGAAGAAAATCAAAACGCTGTGTCGTATTCTGGAATGGCTTGGAGGGATGGCATAAAATATGCTAGTGCTCAATTGACTCAATTGAAAGATGCAGTTCCTAGCTATATTACGACACCAGCGCTGTCCTACTTTGGCTATAAAGGTCTGGAAGAGTTTGTCACACGTACTATTCAGTATCCAGCAACTGATTATAGGACATGGGCAGCTCTTAACCTGCAGAAATACCTAGAGCACGTTTATCCTAAATTAATTCCTGAGCAATACCAAAATGATCCGATCCTCAGTAAGATTGTCAGTCCAGATGGCCGCCCCATCCGCTCTCCTTTCTTCATCGATCGTCCGGAAGAAATAAACAGATTGTATGAAGAACATGTTCTGAAGAACATATTAAACAATCAAAAAAAATTAACTAGCAAGCTAACTTGCCCAATCGATGGAAAAACAGAAATCCAACCAAGCGATATTAAGAGAGACGAGTTACTTTCGGATAGAATTGAACTCCGCTTGCTACTTCTCGATGCCCATCGACTTAAGGAACAAGCAAGCGAAGAAGACGACGCTTTTAGTGATGAAGGGTTTTCAACAATGTTTGAAACGAAGGATCTGTATGAAAGAGTAAGCAAAGACGATGGTATCGATAGTGCACCATTGTTTCTGTAAAACTCGACTTTAGCCATTGCTACCGGGGTCGTTTTCACGAAAAGCGGCCCCGATAGCAATTTTTTAGTTCTGAGGGTTCTTCAACAGAGCTTGAAATGAAGGATCGGTACGAAACGGATCAAATATTTGATTGGCCAGAATGTCCTTCCTATTAGAAAGCCCTTCATTGATGGCTGTTTGCAGCCACCCCACCATTGGAACAACTTGTTTCAAGTGGGCATGAGCATAGGCATTGCGCAAGGCTGTTTCTGCTGTCGGCCAGTTCTGAAAACAGGTTCCCGCAAGCTCGACGACAAGCGGAAAATCACTTTGTTCAAATGCAACTTTGTGAAGAACGCAGAGAGCATCTCCACTCAGCTCTTCGCGTATCGACTGAAGTAATTCATAAGCTTCTTTTGAATCGCCTTTTTCATATTTTAAAAAGGCCAGGTATTGAGTCGCTAGTTCATAAATCATGCCTTTTTTTGCTTTGGCACGGATCTCTTGGCAAAAGCGCAACGCTTCTTCCTTATTGCCGGTTTGCATGAACTCTTCGACTTTTTCTAACTGCTCGCGCAAGGAGTCATCACGGTCATTTTCAGAGAGATGTCGTGTGCGTCGGAACATATCGTAGCTCTGAAATGCCAACAGGAAAAAAAGCGCGCCAATCAAAAAGGCTTGAGTGAGAAAGAAAAAGAGACTGATCGCAACGGCAATGGCCATACTGGTGAGAATTGCGTACTTAAATCCCTTCAAGCCAAAAATTCCTTCCAAGATGATCCTCAACAGTTGCCCTCCATCCAAAGGCATTACGGGAAGAAGATTGACGACCGTCCAAAATAGATTGACAATGCGGGTCAAAGAAATGATTGAGCCTGTCATACCTTGCGAGAACGCAGGAACTTGCAACAAAATCGTAGCCAAGATCACAAGGAGAAATCCAAAAATCGGGCCATCGAGAACGATAAAAAATTGCTTCCAGAAAGGGAGCTTTTGTCCATTGTGATAAGTAAGACCACCTAAAGCGACAAGTTCGATTCGGGGATTTTGACCAAATATTAAAGCTGTCAACGCATGGCCAAATTCATGGAATAAGACAGATACAAAGATGATCGCTACCCAAATCAGCATCCCCACAAAGCTCATACTGTTGAGATAACCGATCAATGCAGCAAACAGCCAAAATGTCGGATAGATGCTAATAGGAATGCGCCCTGGAAAATGAAGCATTAAGATCTTCCTTTCATTGCTTTCAACATTGCTTCGCCCATAAGTGCTGGAGATTCGGCAACAACGACGCCCGCTGCTTTAAGGGCGGCCATTTTACTTTTTGCATCTCCTTTTCCTCCAGAGATTATTGCACCAGCATGCCCCATCCTCTTTCCCGGTGGAGCGGTCACACCAGCGATAAACCCTGCGACAGGTTTAGTGCAATTGCCTTTGATCCATTCCGCTGCTTGCTCTTCGGCAATTCCCCCGATTTCTCCAATCATTAAAATCCCTTTTGTATCGGGATCGGTCTCAAAGAGTTTTAGAACATCAATAAAATTGGTTCCATTGAGCGGATCTCCGCCAATTCCTACACAGCTAGACTGTCCGAGACCTAAAATCGTTGTTTGCCACACAGCTTCATAGGTCAATGTCCCTGAACGCGACACAATTCCGATCTCACCCCGTTTGTGAATGTATCCAGGCATAATCCCGATTTTGCATTCATCAGGCG
>JASHXO010000112.1 GCA_030043495.1 Candidatus Rhabdochlamydia sp. | reverse complement strand
CAAGAATGATGAAGTTGTACAAACTGATGTTTTTAATCAACTTTCTTAACTTGGCTAGTAATAATGAAAGTATTGCTTTTCTTTGTTAAATTGGCGATCACAGTTACAGTGCTTTATTTCGCCTTGAGACGAGTTTCGATTGCTGACTATCAACATGCCTTTTCCTCACTAAAGCCACAGATCTTTCTATTTCTCGTTTTCACGGTGTTGCTTCAGGTGTCGATCCTTGCGTATCGATGGCGTTATTTGATGGACCTTGCTGCCAAAGTAAAAGTACCGTTTGCCGATGCCGCTGTGGGAATTCTCATCAGTTTCTTCTTTTCCCAAGGGTTGCCCGCCTCTATCGGCGGGGATGCTTTTAGGGTATGGTGGATTGTGAAACGTGGAGTGTCCTCGAATTCTGCGATGAAAGTCATTTTTTTTGATCGGATTTATGGACTCATAGGGCTCACGATTGCCTGCCTAGGTAGTCTTTGGTATTTTTTTCTCCCCAAGCAAGAGCCGAATATCCAGATGTTCTCGTTGGCCGTTGCCATTGTCCTTGTTGGAGCCTTCCTTTGGCTTTTGGTCATGCCAGCACGCTTAGGGATCACGCAGTTTTTAGTGAAATCGATAGCTCGATTTCCTTCGTGGTCAACGGATTTAGTGCATTGGGCTGCCCAAGCGCGCGATTCTCTCAGCAGGCATAATGGGGCACAGTCCTTTCTTTTAGTCGGATCGAGTCTTCTCAACCATGGCTTAGTTGTCATTCAAGCTTATGCTGTTGGGTACATTTTATGCCCTGAAAAACTTTCCATTCTGACTTGCTTCCTCGCAGTTCCCCCGGCCCTCCTTGTCAGTTATATGCCATTTTCTATTGCAGGCTGGGGCATACGCGAAGCATCGATGACCATGGCCTTCGGCCTGTTTGGAATTCAAGCGACAACCGCGGTAATCATTTCGCTGACTATTGGCATAGCTGTATTTGCGATCGCATTGTTAGGGGGAGTATTTTGGATCTTAGGATACCGCAAAAATCATAATCAAATTTTAACCTCTCTCAAAAATGAAAGCGCTTCTCTATGAAAACTTGGTTGCCGATCGCATTAGTTGCCAGCTTGCCATTTTTCCTTTGGGTTTTGGCCAAGTCCCCGTTCAAGATCATCCAACCCGGACTGAGATTTAAATACGTATCAGTACTCATTCTGGGAATATGGTGCACGGCTAAAGGCATTTTTTTTGACCTGATTTCCCTCGGTGACTGGATAGCGGGTCTATTATGGATACTCTCATGCTTGATTTTTGGATTTATGGTCTGGTCTGTTTTGTGTTGGGGTTATACTTTATGCATGTTGCTTTCTTTATATGAATACAATGATGCCGTCGACTCTGACCAATGGCAAAAACTGCATGCCGGTCCTCATGGAACACAGCACTTGACATGGGACCGCATCAACCTCCTGATAAAATTCCGTTTAGCCACTGCGAACGACAATCGCTTAGTGACTTCCCGAATGGGCCTGCATTTAGCAATCATTGCGAAGTTGTTTATGAAAGTATTTAGGGTAAAATGATGAGCCAGCCTTTCCTCTGGGGATTGGGCTTTTCTTTTTTGCATTTCTTGAGCGTGGTCGTTGCGATGAAATGTTTAAAAAAAATAGCCCCTGTATTGGTCCATGCAGGATCTGCTCTGTTCAGTTTGATCTTGCTCTGCATTGCGAGCGCAATGTTCAAGTTTGAACTTTGGAAAGCATTCTCGATCTTGGCATTTTGCACTTCATCTTACCTGTTCCTGTTCGGCACGATTTACAAATCGTTAACTTTGAGGATATTGTGCGAAGCTCAATTACGTGGAGGAACAATTTCAATCGATGAGCTTCGTACCACGGTGACTATTCCTACATTCGCAGCAAGAATGACTCTATTAGAAAAAATGGAAAGGGTTTCTGTGGAAAATGAGCATTATTCTCTGACTAAAAAAGGAAAAAGTACAGCAATTTTCTTTACTACTTTGAGGAAATTCTTTGACGTCGATACAAAAGCAATCTATGATTCCTGCAAAAGTCGTCATGTTTTGACAGAGAACATAAAATGAAAACCCTAACTATTTGTCTGTTTGGCAATCCATTATTAACCCAACTTGCCCCCTACGTACCTAAGGGAAGGTAGGGGACAAGTTGGGTTATTAGAGGAAAAATGACAGTGCCAAAAGAAACTGAAAAATGTCTTTCCATTGGAATACCCGCCTTTAATGAGGCAGATAAGATCAAAAACACTTTGCTTTCCATCTACAAGATTGCCAAGGAAACCCTAGATCGTTTTGAAATTTTAGTCGTCGATGATGGATCTACTGATCAGACCTATGCATATGCCTTGGAAGCTGCGCATCAATTAGGAGCAGAAATCTATGTGATACGTAAAGAGATCAATCAAGGCGTAGGATCTGCGTTTCATCTTTTTTTAGAACGTGCGCAATTTCCTTATATTTGCCTCATTCCAGGAGATAATGCATACACGAGCGATGGCATAAGAGGATTATTTTCAGCAGTTGGAACAACTCCATTGGTGATTTCCTTTCGTGGAGCAATGAAACAAAGGACCAAATTGCGATTTGTCCTTTCGAAAATTGCAACAGCCTATGTGAGCCTTCTAGTTGGGAAAAAAATCTGCGACGCGCATAGTTTGTTTGTTTTTCCTGTGGATGAGACAAGAAAGCTCAATATTAAAAATACAGATTATGGATATCACATGGAAACTTTAAGCCGTTTGCTCCTTCGACATGATCATTTTTATGAAGTGCCCGTTGAACTAACACCTGCACCGGATGCCAGTTCAGGAGTGATGCGGCCTCGTATATTATGGAGATTGGGGCTCACCATGCTTAAATTGATAGCCTTGCGTTTAGTCAATAAGTTGTGAGTGTTACATCATGTACTTTATGTTTTTCTAGTGTTCTGTAAACTTAATTTTTGCAGTTTGGGCTAACGTGAAAGCTCCCGCGGTTAAGCGATCGTAAAGCTAGCTGTATTGAATTAATACAGCGCGCTTTACGATCGCTTAACCCCGGGGCTTTGACGTAGCCCAAACCGCAAAAATTAAGTTTACAGAGCACTAGATATTGTTTGATTTATTTTCTTGATCCATTCCTGAATTTTGACCCAAGAAACCGTGATAATTAGGTAGAGCAAAACTAACATCGTGGCAGAGAGTCCACCACGAGTTAAAATAGCAGAATAAAAATAGACAGATGGAAACATGCCAGCCGCAAATACACCAAGCATAAAACCTAAGAGCTGCCGTCGATATAGATATATAGATTGAGCTGAAAAGAACAAAATAAGACAAAAAATAGTTAAATAAAACAAATGAAATGGATTGCAAGGCAAAGATCTTTTTGTAATAAAATCTTTTTGTTCATAAATACTCTCAAAAAGGTGCAACTTAGGGTTGCTTAATTCAAGCAAAACTTGAAAAGGTTTTTTGAATAAATATAAAACCAACGTCTCCAATTTATATTGGGATACCATAGAAAAATAGAAGTGTCTCGCACAGTTCTCATAGGCCATCCAATCTGCTGTGCCCCAATTCCCCAAAGTGTTCAATAATTCTTGAGGATCGAGATTTTCAATGCATGTCATGCACTTTTTCGAATCCTTAGCATGCTGAATCACAAATTTTGCGACCTGATGATCACCGAGCATTCTTGGTAAAGCCTTTAAATCTAAACCCATAATAGCATTGTGCCAAAATGTCCTTGCACCCATTTCCTCGAAATAACTCTTGTGATACGTTGCGTGTTTATAACTGATTAGCAAGATCAAACTACAGACTAATCCCCCAATCACTGTCAAAGAAGGTGCGATTTTATTCCAATCTTTTCTTAGTATAAATAATGTTGAAGAAATTCCAATGACAGCCATGACTTCCCATCCGAGAGAGGATCGCGCATGATATAAGAAAGTAAATATCAATAATTGTCCTAATAATCCTAAAAATTGATCCCTAATCTCTTTTTTATTAAAAAAGACTGCAAATAGTATTATGTGATATATAGGAACTAAAGCGAGAACATCTAAATATCTCGGCTCATAGATAGCAATTGAAACCGGAATAAGTTTCAAAAGCGCAGATGCATAATGAATGCCAAGTACCAATAACGCCAACAAAGCCATTGACCAAATTTGTTTATGGAATGAAAAAACAAATAATGTCATCGATATCAAAAGAATCACAAAC
>JASHXO010000111.1 GCA_030043495.1 Candidatus Rhabdochlamydia sp. | reverse complement strand
CTCAAAAAACTTCAAATCACTGGAACTTGCCAAAAGATGGAAACGCATCACTGAAGGCCAAATTGAAAAAGGAATATACTTTTTTTCCAAGGCTGACCAGCATACCGTCGCCGATGCCATTCGTCGCTATCGTAAAGCAATCCTTCCCCATAAAACCAAAGACGAGCGTAATGTCTCCAGACACCTCGATCGCTGGGAAAAAGAACTCGGTCATCTCAAACTAAGCCGCCTCAACCCTTCAGTCATCGGCGAAATACGCGATCGCTTACTTCATGAAAATATCTCTCCCGACAAGGTCCGCTCATCCAGCACAGTATCGAGATACCTCGCTAGTTTCTCACACGTTCTAAGCATTGCAGTCAGCGAATGGCAATGGATTAATGAAAACCCCTGCCTAAAGGTAAGGAAACCAAAGCCTCCTCCAGGCCGCATCCGCTACTTAAGCAAGGAAGAATTAACGCGTCTTCTGGAGGAATGCAAAAAGAGTCAGAATAAAGACCTCTATCTGATCTTTCTCATCGCAGTATCCACGGGAGCACGCAAATCGGAAATCCTTTGTTCCTGCTTTTTGACACTAAAAACGGCGACAATAGAACACTTCCTATCAGTGATCAAGTTTTCGAAGTGCTCAAAAAGAGAACTCTTGAAAAAGATGCATTCCTATTCCCTTCTCCAAACGATCCCAATCAACCTGTATGCATTCGATCAGCATGGGAGGCCGCAGTTAAACGAGCAGGATTATCCGATTTCCGTTTTCATGACGTCAGACACACAACCGCTTCCTACTTAACAATGGGCGGCGTTTCAACCCGCGAAGTCGCGGAAATTCTCGGTCATAAAAGCTTACAGACCACTAAACGGTACTCCCATCTTGCCAATACTCGCAAGCGACAACTCGTCAATCATTTGGAGGAAATGATCTATGAAAAATCTTAATGAACAAGAGATTTTAGAACATCTCCAAACTTGGCGCGAAACTCCACCTTCCTATGAGGAATTGACTTCCCCTAACTATTTGGTGTGGGGTCGAGCACGTGAAGTGGCGTATCATCAAGGCGTCTGTCTACTGGCAGGGCTTATGCCAATAACCAAGCCCTATTTTGATATTCTTCTTAGCGAACAGTCGACATTGGCCATGATCGAATGGTTCATGTACTATCCCATTCAAAACACAGATCGAAATCGTCTTTACAATATCGATCGCTTACTGGAAAGCATTCCCTCAATTTTGCAAGCCAAAAAGAACAATCTGACAGTTCATCCTAAGGAGCTTCTCTCTTTGTGTAAAAACCATTCAGCCATCGCACCGATTCTCCCTGCGCAACTCATCGAAGTCGTCGAAAACTTTGGCCCTCATCCTTCTCTAAATCTTCCCAATATTTTTTCGCGCCTAGTGCTCTGTAAACTTAATTTTTGCAGTTTGGGCTAACGTGAAAGCTCCCGCGGTTAAACGATCGTGAAGCGCGCTGTATTAATTCAATACAGCTAGCTTTACGATCGTTTAACCCCGGGGCTTTGACATAGCCGAAACCGCAAAAATTAAGTTTACAGAGCACTAGAACTGAATCCATCAACCCTTCGAAATTTAAAAAAATACAAAGAGCGCGAAAATAAGCCTCTTGCCCTTAGTACAATTAAAGAAAATAACCACCCTGACATACTTCCAATTCCACGAACTCCCAGTGAGACTCCTCTTGCAATAGCAAAAAGATTGTTTCCGCTACAGGACATCGATTACTGGCGTAAAATAGATGTGTTATCAGCAATAGAAATTCTGCTCCTTCATTATCAAGTTAATCCATTGATTTGCCGCGTAAATCCAGCAGAGATTTCAGAGGATGTCCCTTCAAAAGAACTTTGCCAATATCTTCATCGGTTTTTTCACGGTGACCAACAATGGTTTCTCAATCAGTTGGATCAAGATAATCTTTTCACCCTATTGCAAAGGAGCGTAGACGGTAAAGTCATCCAAACGGTCCGCGACAGCAAATTTGCGACAGTCGATATCATCAAATGGATGCAATCTAAGAATTTATCCTTTCCCCTTATGGAAGAAAAACAACCCAGCGCAGCTATCTCAATAGACGAAATACTCAATACCGACTTCAGATCTTGGACACCTGATCAACAGCTTAGATTGATGGCACGCATCACAACAACTGCCATCTGCGGAAAAGAGGATCTTCCTTTAAAAGGAATCGTTCATCACAAAGCATCTGCAGCATTACGCAAAATGTGGGCTGAATTGCATGGACGGGAAGAATGCGCTAATCGCACCTATGAGGATTATATTCGAAATATTCATCCCAACTACAAACCTCGAAAGTAAACATTTTTATCAGGCAACTACCCAATTTTCTCGCTTCCTAGATTCTTAATTCAAAATTACCCTCTATAAACGATCTCCTTGGAACTGAGACCGACAAGCGAGGTTCTCCCTCCGCATTGCTTTTTCTCATAGAGAGAATATCCCTCAAAGCCGTCTCCGACACTCTCTGCAACCTCTTGCTTTACGACCCAAACAAGTGAGCTTAAAGTGGGGTTTATAAATCACAACAAATCACACTATGAGGTGTTATGAAGCGAATGATCCCACTAACAAAATGGCCAGAATTTCACACATGGCCCACCGCAGCTGCCCTGAGATACTATGTATTCAACGGGGAACACAATGGTTTCAATGCCGTTTTCAAACGCGTTGGCCGCAGAATTTTGATCGACGAGGAAGCTTTTTTCCAATGGATTGAGACACGAAATGCAAACAATCAATAACAAGAACAACGAGCCGCATGCGCTTCGAAACACTGCGGCTCATTGGAGTAAACACTATGAACCAAATCATAACTGGTCCTGAGAATCCACCTCAAGACAAAATATCAAAAATTGAAAAGGTCGCCGTATTCAGGCTTCACAAGTTGGGCTTTGGCATGAAAAGTCGCATCAAATCATTAGGCTGCCAATGGAATGCCATGCTGCATGGCTGGGTATGTGCCGCAAACAAGCAAATAGAAATAGAGAAAGTTCTGAAAGAAGCAGACCTTTCCTATAACATTCAATTGTTATCGTTACCCGAAGGAATCATCCCATCTGATCCCAAAATTGCCGCTCAACAATCCCGACTAGAAATCCTCGAGGAACAGCTATACAAGAGCGAAATGTTGCTGTTAGAAGACGTTTACCGATATGATCCTAGTGCTCTGTAAACTTAATTTTTGTGGTTTCGGCTACGTCAAAGCCCCGGGGTTAAGCGATCGTAAAGCTAGCTGTATTGAATTAATACAGCGCGCTTTACGATCGCTTAACCGCGGGAGCTTTCACGTTAGCCCAAACTGCAAAAATTAAGTTTACAGAGCACTAGTCTCCGACCTGAAGATTTTACACAATCCCCTTCAGAGGATGGTAAAAGCCCTCAATAGCTGATTATGGAAAAGGATTTTCATGATCGTTGGACTGCTTTGCAAAACAAAAGAGACAATATCGAAAAAGCACGAAAAGAGCTTTTGCATTTGGATACCGATCCAGGAGAAAAAAGGTTCAATTCCGATGCCCCTCTCCTAATCGCCGATGCACTTATTCAGGAACGCTTTACATTTCAAGAGCATAGAACTTTACAGCATTGCTCAAATACATTCCTGCAGTGGAAT
>JASHXO010000110.1 GCA_030043495.1 Candidatus Rhabdochlamydia sp. | reverse complement strand
GTTCTTATCCTTTTCATCCTCCAAAAATTCCATTCGATGGTAAACGCATTCACGATTCGGATACGATTTTGCAAATCCGTCGCTTTCCGTCGTCCATGTGCATCGTCGGCGCAGGCGTCATCGGATGCGAATATGCTACGATCTTTGCGACAATGGGGACAAAAGTTTACCTCGTCAATGACAAAGAGCATATTCTTCCATTTGTCGATCACGAAATTTCGACTGAACTCGTCGCTCAAATGCAAGCAGCTAATGTCGAAATTCTCTTTAACAAATTAGTCGAGGAAATCAAACCGGCTGCTTCGGAAAATGAAATGATCCAAGTGCGTCTGAAAAGCGGTGAAATCTTATCCGTAGACATGTTTCTGTTCGCTGCAGGGAGAAGCGGCAATACTAAAGAGCTGCAATGCGAAAAAATTGGACTGAAACTAGGCTCTCGCGAGCAGCTGTTTGTCGATTCTCAATATCGTACCAATATCCCGCATATCTTCGCCGTTGGCGATGTGATCGGCTTTCCAGCGCTTGCCAGCACGAGCATGGACCAAGGGCGGGTTGCGGTTGCCCATATTTTCCAAACACAGGACCTTGAGCACCTTCCTTCGCATTTTCCTTATGGGATTTATACAGTGCCAGAAGTTTCGATGGTAGGAATTACCGAAGAAGAAGCGATCAAACGCAATTTGAGCTACAGTATCGGAAAAGCGCGCTATGGCGATATGCCTCGCGGCAAAATCCTCGGCACTAAATCAGGTTTTTTAAAGCTCATTTTCTCACGCGATGAGCTTCGCATTTTAGGAGTGCACATCATCGGGCATCTGGCCACAGAGCTGATCCATTATGGCGTGATGCTTGTTGAAGAAAAGAAAAATCTTAACGATCTGATCGGCCAAGTCTTTAACTTTCCTACCTTGCACGAGTTATATAAATATGCTGGGTACGATGGCTTAAGCAATTACACAGGTCACAAGGTCAAACCTTGATAAAATTTTTGCTTTCAACAAAATTTTCTTTTAGCTTAGATTTTTCCTAAAATAATTCTTGCTACTTTACTCGAGAAATGCCATGAAAAAAAATATCTTCCGAAGATTGATCATCGCATCACTCTCTTTAATCAGTTATTTGTAGATGTCTCAGGACGCTAGTGCTCTGTAAACTTAATTTTTGCGGCTTTGACGTAGCCGAAACCGCAAAAATTAAGTTTACAGAGCACTAGATCAGTAGGGAGCTCTGTGGTAAAATTCAAACACTTACGCAACAACGCCAAAGGAAAGTAATTTACCATCCTCGCCGTTTAAAGAATTCGAAGCACATACTTAAATTAAAGTAGGGCAAGAAGCGGCGTTAGAAGATGCGAAAAAAGCGAACTATGGTAATTTGTAAATATGTTCTACTACTCAATCATTCTACTTGTTTTTTCGAACTTTTTTGCTATCATGATTGAAACAAAGTGATACTTTTCCTGGAAAAGTAATGGAACTACTCAGCCAAATTAAGCTGGTTCCGGCTAAGCTCGTCCTTCAAAATGGCGAAATTTATGAAGGGGCATCTCCGGATTGGTGTAAAGAGGATACCTTTGGTGAAGTCGTCTTTACGACAGGGATGACAGGTTATGTTGAATCTCTAACCGATCCTTCTTACGCAGGTCAAATTCTCACATTCACATTCCCTTTGATCGGAAATTATGGATTTCCTGACAAGCAATGGTGGGAATCATCAAAAGCTCATTTGCGCGGCGTTGTCTTAAGCGAAATCAGTCCCTTTTGTGATCATTACCAGGCCGTGCAAACTCTTGAAGGATGGCTGCGCTACAATCAAATCTCTTTTATTTGCAAAGTGGATACGCGAGCATTGACCAAGTCTTTGCGTATTCAAGGAGTCGCCTCGGGTGCAATCACTCAAAGCGAAAAGATCCCCCATAGTTTTCCCGATCCCAATAAGACACACCTTGTCGCAAGCGTTTGCACTAAAGAAGTTCGCGAATACGGCCAAGGAAAAAAACAGATCATCGCTGTCGATTGCGGCATGAAAGAAAATATCATCCGTTCGCTTTTGCAGTTCCCGCTTAAGATTAAGCGAGTGCCTTTTGATTATGATTATTCGGAAGAAGAGTTCGATGGCATCTTCATCTCAAATGGCCCAGGGGATCCGATTGTTTGCAAAGAAACTGTTGCCGTCCTCCAAAAAGCACTCAAAAGAAAAAAACCCGTTTTCGGAATCTGCTTGGGCGCCCAGCTGCTTGCCCTGAGCATCGGCGCTAAGACTTTCAAACTTCCCTATGGTCATCGTGGACATAACCAACCTTGTGAGCATCTCGAGACAGGCCGATGCTATTTGACCTCGCAGAATCATGGTTATGCCATTGATGAAAAAACGCTCCCAAAAGGATGGGATGTTACCTTTCGCAATCTCAATGATTCATCAGTAGAAGGGATCGCCCATCAATCCCATCCTTTTTTTGCAGTGCAATTTCATCCCGAAGCTTCTCCCGGTCCTGTCGATAATCTGTGGCTGTTTGAAACATTTTATCAATCATTATAGATATGGCCAAAACAAAACATTTGGAAAGACCAAAACGATTTCAAGGAGAAAAAATCCTGATCCTCGGTTCCGGCGGCCTGCGCATTGGACAAGCTGGAGAATTCGATTATTCTGGAACCCAGGCGATCAAAGCAATCAAAGAAGAAAAAATACGAACTGTTCTCATCAATCCTAACATTGCCACGGTGCAAACCGATGCAGGCATGGCCGATGAAGTTTATCTTTGCCCGCTTAATCCAAGTATTGTTACCAAAATCATCGAAAAAGAACGGCCCGATGGCATCCTGCTCGGTTTTGGCGGACAGACAGCTTTAAATCTCGGATTGAAACTTGATGAGGCGAGAGCTTTCAAAAAATTTAATGTAGAAGTCCTAGGAACGCCAATCTCGGCCATTCGTCTTACCGAAGACCGTGATCTTTTTAAGAAAAGCTTAGCTTCGATCGGAATCAAATCTCCTAAGAGCATCGCTGTTTCCAGCGTCAAAGAAGCCTTGTCCGCCGCTAAAAAAATCGGTTATCCCGTCATGATGCGATCTGGTTTTTCTTTAGGTGGTCTTGGCTCCGGCAAGATAAAAAATGCGGAAGAGATGGAGCTGCGCGCGGCTGAAGCTTTAAGCGGCTCCCCGCAAATTTTAATTGAAGAATATCTTTTCGGATGGAAAGAGCTCGAATATGAAATTGTCCGAGATGCCTTTGATAATGCTATCACAGTATGCAATATGGAAAACTTTGATCCGATGGGAATTCATACTGGAGAAAGCATCGTCGTCGCGCCTTCTCAAACTCTGACCAACCACGAGTACCACAGTTTAAGGGAAATCGCGATCCGCGTTGCCCGACATTTCAAGATCACCGGCGAATGCAATATTCAATATGCTCTAAATCCCAAAAATGGCGATTATCGCGTCATCGAAATGAACGCGCGCCTTTCCAGGTCTTCTGCCCTAGCATCAAAAGCAACGGGCTATCCGCTGGCCTTTGTCGCTGCGAAGCTTGCTCTAGGATTTTCTCTTGCTGAAATCAAAAATACCGTCACTAAAAAGACGGTGGCTTTTTTTGAACCCGCACTCGATTACGTCGTCATCAAAATCCCTCGTTGGGACATTCATAAATTCCGATCAGCAGACCGGCACATTGGAACGGAAATGAAAAGCGTCGGCGAAGTGATGGCAATTGGAAGGTCTTTTCCTGAAGCGCTTCAAAAAGCTACGCGGATGCTGAACATTGGAGCATCAGGCCTCACTGATTATCCACATCCGATCGCGGATCTTAAAGATGAGATTTCTCATGCGACAGATCGCCGCCTCTTCGCCCTTTACCAATTTTTTAAAAAAGGAGGGTCGATTGTCGAAGCACATCGGCGGTCTCAAATTGACAAATGGTTTCTTTATCACCTCCAAAATCTTGCGAAATGGGAAAAAAAATTAAAAAATTCCTCCTTGGATGCTTCAGTTTTAAAAGAATCCAAGAAGCTGGGATTTTCGGATAAAGCAATCAGCAAAATAAAAAATCTCGACGCTCAAAAAGTGCGCGACCTGCGCATCAAACATGGCATCACGCCATATGTTAAACAGATCGACACTCTAGCGGGAGAATGCGACGCCAAGACGAATTATCTTTATCTCACTTATCATGGCGCCACACATGACATTCAGTCCTCGGGTCGTTCTCCAGTAATCGTTTTGGGATCGGGCCCCTATTGCATCGGTTCATCAGTCGAATTTGATTGGTGTGCGGTAAACACTTGCAGGTCTTTGCGGAGTTTGGGCGAAGAGACGATCATTATCAATTCCAATCCGGAAACTGTCTCTACCGACTACGATGAATCCGATCGTCTTTATTTTGAAGAATTGACTTTAGAGCGTGTTCAAGACATTGCCGATCTTGAACGTCCTAAAGGAATCATCGTATCCGTCGGTGGACAGATCGCCAACAATCTCGCCCTGCCCTTACATCAGCGCGGCTATCCCTTGCTTGGAACGTCTGCCCCATCGATCGATACTGCGGAAAACCGACAAAAATTTTCCTCTTTGCTGAGTAAACTCGACGTCGACCAGCCCGCCTGGCAAACCGTGACAAGTTTGCAAAGCGCTAAAAAATTCGCAGAAAAAAAAGGATATCCTCTCCTGATCCGTCCATCTTATGTGCTTTCTGGAGCTGCGATGAATATCGTCTCTTCTGAAAAAGAGCTCGAACGATTTTTGGCCGAAGCTACGCGCATCTCCCCAGACCACCCGGTCGTCATGTCTCAATTCATTACCGATGCGAAAGAATTAGAAATTGATGGTGTTGCTAAAGATGGAAAGATCGTGATTGAAGCGATTACTGAACACATTGAAAATGCTGGCGTTCACTCTGGAGATGCGACAATCGTTCTTCCTCCACAGCGCCTTTATCTCGAAACGATCAGACGCACGAAAAAAATGACACGCGCCATTGTCAAAGCCCTCAATATTACAGGCCCCTTTAACATCCAATTCATCGCTAAGAACAACGCCATTCAGGTCATTGAATGCAATGTCCGTTCCTCACGGTC
>JASHXO010000109.1 GCA_030043495.1 Candidatus Rhabdochlamydia sp. | reverse complement strand
TTTTGCTTTTGCGCGGGTTTCTTCAGCTTCGTATGCGGGGTCGGAATCAAAGACAATGCCGGCGCCAGAGCGCACAGAGACAACACCTTCTTTAATAAACGCGGTGCGGATCGCGATGCAGCTATCGAGATTGCCCTGATTATCGATCGTACACACCGTCCCCCCATAGAGGCCGCGACGCGACTCCTCGAGTTCGTCGATGATCTCCATAGCGCGAATTTTTGGAGCGCCGCTTAACGTGCCAGCAGGAAAAACAGCTTTTAATGCATCTAATTCGTCAAATTCTTTGGCAAGCTGCCCTTCGATCTGGCTTACTAAATGGATCACATGGGGAAACAGACGCGCTTGTTTTAATTCTTTGACTCGAACGGTGCCGATCTCGGCTACAATTCCGAGGTCATTTCTTCCGAGGTCGACGAGCATCATATGCTCAGCTTCTTCTTTTGGACTTTGCATCAATTCTTCGATAGCTTTCTCGTCATCTTCTCCATTTCTCGGACGTGTTCCTGCAATCGGGGTGGTGTGCAATTTTCCTTTCTCAACTCGGACGAGTCGCTCTGGAGATGAACCAGCAATGGCAAACTCGCCTGTTTCAATGTAGAACATGAAAGGTGAAGGATTAGCCATTCGCAAAGCGCGATAGATCTCAAAAGGTTTACCCTGATAGGGACAATTAAATGTGCGAGAAAGAACAACCTGAAAGGCGTCTCCCTTGCGAATATATTCTTGTGCTTTTTTGACCTTGTCGCAGAATGCAGCATCGCTGATGTCTTCGACGAAATCAGATGGAAGATTACTTGGGGTCTCAGAATTTTTAAGTGGAGCCTTTAATACATTGCGGATCTCTCGAATTTTTTCAAGAGCCTCGGCATAGTCCTTCTCGGGATCGCCACTTAATTCCTTGATGATGGAAATAAATAAGCTGCCTTTTAGATGGTCAAACGCAATATGGACAGTATGAAAAAGGAAAAACAGATCTGGCAAGCTGTGCTGGTCAGGATGACGATCTGGAATGTCTTCAAACAGACGGACTGTATCGTATGTTGCAAAGCCGATTGCACCCCCGACCATGGGAGGATAATGAGGATTGGAAGGCAAGCGCAAGGTTTTGATTGTATTTCTAAGATGTTCGAAAGGAAAGGATTGACGAACGGAATTGCCGTTTTTACCGACAAATTCTGAACAAGATCCCTTAGATTTGAATTCGGCAAAAGGCTCAATTGCAAGAAGAGAATACCTGCCGACTTCCTGGTCTTTGACCGCGGATTCGAGCAAGACAGCGCCTTCTTTGGCATTTAAAGCCATAAAGGCGTGGATCGGTGTGATGTCATCACAGGGAAATTCCTGAAAAACAACGGCTCTTTTCTGATAACTCGAGGCTTGTTTAAATTCCTCGAGGGTAACTTGTCGAAACATATTTGCTTCCCTTCTTTTAAAGGGAAGCCGGCTGCTTTACGCCATTTTTTTCTTTAAGGCTTCCCTAAGGTGATCACTAATGATTTTCAATGCATTGGAGCCGCGCGTGATCTTCGAGATGCTTACGCTTAATTTTTCGGCGATCTCTCGTTGAGTCAACTTTTCATCGAGGAGTGCTTTAAGGATGCTAAACCGTTTGGCCACATCTTCCTTTTCTTCCAAAGTAAAGAAAAGATCAAAAAGCTCTTTCAATTCCTCAATTTTCTTGAGGTGGCTGCAGAGTTCAATAAAAGCCCACCAGCCATCTTCTTCCGACTCTTTGGTCATGAGCATTTCCTTTGCTTTTACAGTTGTAATGGTACACCGGTACAAGATTATTGTCAAACTTAGAATTGAAAAAAAAGATTAATTATATTTTTAAGCCTTTGATTTCGAAGATCTTATTAAATATTTCAGGCAATGAAATGGAAAAAGTCATCCTTCGTTGGGTCGAAGGGTGGGCAAATGAGATCTTCTGGGCATGAAGGCAAACTCGCTTGATCGGATTAGAAACAGCCTGATATTTTTTATCTCCAATGATGGGATGGCCAGCTTCGCTGCAATGGACCCGCAACTGGTTCTTACGTCCTGTTTGAGGTTTTAAGCGAAGGAGTGAGCGATTTCTACGGGCTTTCAGGACCTCAAAGTGCGTCACCGCCAACTTTCCACGCTGTAAATCACTGGTACTCTTTACGTAATAAAAATCGTCCTCTTCAAGAAAACTCTCCCATGTTCCCCTTCCCAATGACATCTCCCCTTCAACAAGGGCAAAATAGGTCTTGTCGACAAGATGTTGTTCGAACTGAGCTTTTAAAAACTCCCGTGCTTTTTCTGTATAGGCAAACATCATCACACCTGAAGTTTCTCTATCAAGCCGATGCACTGGATAAACGTGGCGATTATGAAAACGCCGCTTTAGAATCGCATGGACCGTAGCTTTGGATTCGAAATCGGTTGCGACACTGAGCAATCCCTCAGGCTTCTCCAAAACAATGATGTCATCGTCTTCATGCAGAATTCGGACTGATCCTCTTAAAAACGTCACTTTAGGTCCAATACTTATCTTTTGTCCTGGTAGAATTTCTGTATTGGCGCGGGTGTTACACAGATCGTCAACCGTGACACGTCCAGCCTGGAGCCATGACCTTAGAGTATTTTTAGAGCTGTCCGGGGCCATTTCCTGGAGGATTTCCAAAAGAGAAGCTTTTCTATCGACTGTATGTTTCATTGTTTAACCAAAAAATTTTTAAATATTTTAGCACAAAATTCACAAACAGAAAACTAAATTAGTCGTCCAAATTTTTCTTTTCATGTATAGAGTAAAATAATATTCATTTCGATTAGGAGACTCCATAGTTATGGCAAGGGAACGCGGGATCGTCAAATGGTATGATGAAGTTAAAAATTATGGGTTTATCACCCCCGATGTCGGCGGCAAAGATATTTTTTTCCATCGTACAGATTTAGAAACAATCGAGGGAACTATCGAAAATGGAACGCGGGTCGAATACGAAGTCGGTCCAGGTGCTAAAGGACCTCAAGCTAAAAAGATAGCAGCAATCCCCAACGATTAGCTTTAAATAAATATTTTAATTCGTATAAGTTAAGAAAAAAGGAGGCGTGCGTGATCAAGTCTTTTGCTGATAAAATGACAGAAGATATTTTCAACGGGATTTACACTCACGGTATCCGTATAGACCTTTCCTCGGATTTGGTAAAAGTGGCCGAACGTAGACTCGATCTGCTCAATTGCGCCGATAACCTAGAGAGCCTGCATAATCTCCCTTCCATGAAAGGAGAAGGAGGAATTCGGGACGGTCGTGGAAAGTATAGTATCCCAATTAGTAAAGAATGGCGCCTGGTCTTTGGTTGGAATGATGGCGCTGAAAATGTTGAAATGAAAAGCTGGTAAGGAGTTTCTTATGTTGCCTAAAAGACGCAAGCCGACCCATCTCGGTGTGATTTTAACAGAAGAATTTCTCAAGCCGTTAGGAATGACCGCCCGCCAATTTGCGGAGAAACTTGGGAGCGGATGGAACGAGGTTAAAATTGAAGCGATCATCAAGGGCAAAGAAAATCTCACAGAAAAAAACTTTAACGAGTTTGCTACTGCTCTGGATACATCCCCTCAATTTTGGCAACGTCTACAGAGCGTATATCGTCAATGGGAAGAGAACCATCGACACAACGAAAAGGGTTCTCTCAAGCCTTGGAAAAAAGCCCAATAATTTGCACGAGCGAAACAAATCAGATCGAGGTCAACCCCTTCAAATCTGAGTTATTTAGTCATGAACCATTTATCCATGGACGTAAAAATGATTCTCAATTCATCAAGTATTTGTTTTGTGAAGACCTTCCGTCGATATTTTGTGACAAAGAGCAAATGAACATACATAAGAAAAACACATGTTCTCCCTCTTCTCAAATCGGTTGACGTATTCATAGGCTAAAGCGTAACATAATACTATGCTAGTGCTCTGCAAGTTTAGCTTGACAAATGCCGATGGTTCTACAATGAACTGCTCGAACAACGCAAACTCGCTTATGAGGAATTGGATATCTTTCTATCCAAATATCAGCAGTAATAAACTGCACAGGAATGGAACATGGAAGAAGCCTCAAGAATCCCACGCACAGTGAGCGTTTTTACTTTGGCCATGATCAACGTCGCTGCCATCGGCAGTGTTAAAAATTGGCCAGTGACGGCCGAGTACGGCTTTGCTTCGATCTTTTATTTCATTCTGGCTGCAATTGTCTTCTTTTTGCCGATTTCTCTCGTCTCTGCAGAACTTGCTACTGGCTGGCCAAAGAGCGGAGGAGTGTTCGCCTGGGTGAAAGAAGCATTCGGCCATCGGACAGGATTTTTGGCAATTTGGTTGCTATGGATTGAAAATGCCTTTTGGTATCCGACGATTTTATCATTTATCGCTGCGATCGTCGCTTATATTTTCAATCCTGCGCTCTCGAATAATATACCGTACACGCTTTCGGTGATCCTGATTTCATTTTGGGCGGCCACGATTGCCAATCTTTACGGCATGAAGGTCTCAGGTTTGATCAGTATTCTGGGTGTTGTATTAGGAACATTCATCCCGGGCGGTCTGATTATCATTCTCGGTTTGATTTGGTTCTTTACAGGCCGTCCGATTGAA
>JASHXO010000108.1 GCA_030043495.1 Candidatus Rhabdochlamydia sp. | reverse complement strand
TAGGCAAGACAAAACCAATTAAGGCTTAACCGATCGGTCTGAAGAGCAGGATCCTTCAAGATCCTATCAAAATCAGCCCATTTCCCATCTTGGTTATGAATCATAAAAAATGGAGCTCCGCAATAGTTATCCATTCCAAAGATATCGAACTTAAGGCCACTTCGATAACAAATGATGTTGAGAATGCCCATTTCAATTTCTTGTTGGAATTCCTGAAGCAATCGGCTGACTCGAGGCGAATCAATAAAATCCAAGGTACAATCCAAAGCTACAGTTAACGGTTTTTTCCTTTGTGCGTTCAGTACTCTGTGTAAAGTTTCAGCAATTTTTTCGACTTTGTATTCAGCTATTTCAAAATCAATTCTTCTTAAAACAGGATTGAATTGACCTAAAATCAGATCGGCCTGCTGCAAGTCTTCTTCAGTGGCTTGATCGACAGGAGAGGCTTTGGAAATCCGTTCTGCGACATTAATGCCCTCGAAATATGTATTTTCCCCATAGAGTACCCGAGGTATACTCTCTACAGTTTTCTCCACAGCTTTAAAAATACCCGTTAAACTCGTCATCCCCGCCATGTGGACCCCGCAAGAAGTCAAGGGTTTGAGATCATCAGGAATCGTCAGAATCTCTCTATAGATGGAAGGAAAATCTTCGGCGGAAAAAGGATCAAAGACTTCAAGAAGAGCAGAAAGGTCAGCGTGAATTTGCTCCACTGTGTCGAAAAAGTAAATTTCCTTATTTTTTTGGAGCAAGAGCTCCAATTGCTTTTGAATTTTTAAAAGACCTAGCTGCGCAATCATGGATCGCGTAGGAGAGCTGATGATCTCCTTCCATTTCTCTTCTGTAAGATTCGCGAGCAGTCCTTCCAGAACTTGCACGGTACCCTTCACCAAAAGAGTCTCGTGAAAAAGTTCCGAATTCCAATTTTGACTAAACTGGGTCAGAGTGGAAAGAAATCCTTCTTTGGATTCCCTTGAGACCGATGAAACACCAGGTTTGGCAATGGAGGGTCGATCAGGTGGAATAGAGTAGCGGTCTAACTCAATCCGGTTTGCGGATAGGCCAAATGTAGAGATCCATTCTAGAAGATATTGGAAATGTGATTCGAGCTGATCTGCCAATGGGACAGAAAGGGGAAGGATGCGGACGCCTCCAATCACTTGCCCGCGAACTCTTTGAATGCAGATGATCCGATGGGGATCTAAATTGTACTCTTTGCATCTCTGCAAAAAAGGAGTCCGGTATTCTTCCCAAATCCGCGTCCATTCTTTTTGATCTTTAATATTTTCGGGCAAAGCGCAGGTCAAATCGACGACCGGCTTTACATCGGTCGATTGCATGTGCAACGCCACTCTTGCAACAGTGGTTTGAACCTGCTCCTCTTTAGGAACCTTGAGGCAAGCAGGCAAAAAGTAATGAACATCGAAAGGCCGAGTCAATATCAATGGGTAGTATTGAGGATGAGGTAGCGATCGTTTCCAATCATTTACGATATCAGTGTAAGTCTCAGAGAATTTATTCGCAGGATTTCTCGAGTAAGAATTGGTCGTCTTGGGATGGACTTGAAGGCACATGCCAAAACAAGGGCAAACCCAATTCACCATTAAAGGATAAAACCCCGTGGCTTTGGCAAGCCAGCGTTTTTCCAAGAAGGAGAGGAGCTGTTTTTCTTCGCCGGAATAAGCGGGGATTTGCGATAGGAGCAGTTTGTTGAGATGCCAGGAGGAATGGGAAGGGCGGACTCCCTTAAATGAGGGAAGTTGGTTTGATGAAGGGGTCTTATTGAATAGGTGAATTAGAACATCCTTTGTCGCAGAGTAGCATATGTGACTGAATAGGAGAAATTCATTTCCCGTTGTGGAAGCCCACGGGGAAATCAAGCTGACTCCCCATGCTAATCGGGCCAAACAGGAGACTGGTTCAAGGACAAGGCCTGTGCAAAGGTACAAAGCATCATCAGCAATTTTGTGTAAGGCCGAGGGGATTTTTGTTTCGGACGTAGAGGCTAAAGAAGAATCAGAAAGCCCCAGAAATGAGTTTTCCGCCTTTTTGTCTTTTGTAGGATAGATAGCGATGGTCAAGAGAACAATTCCTACACAAAATATCGCTGCGAACTTTTTTTGGCCTTTTACTCTATGGCGTTTCATGAGCCCATCTTGAAATTCGAAAAATTTGATTTTTGAAGGATTTTTTTTCACAGATTTTAATGCTACTTCGCAGGACATACTTAAATAAGCTGCACCAATCCCGTGAAAGGTTGCTGGTCCTCTCAGAGCATGTTTACAAATTACCATAGCTTGATTTTTGATGAATTTTTTTTGCAGGTTTTAATGTCGCTTCGAGGCACATACTTAAATAAAGTAAGGCAAGAAGCGGCGTTAGAAGATGCGAAAAAAGTCGCAAAAAGCGAACTATGATAATTTGTAAACATGCTCTCAGAGACATAAAGCTCACGAGGAGGCTGTTCGCCAAAGAAGTGGCATTAAAAGATGTGGAAAAAGACTCAAAAGCCATTTTTTCAAATTTCAAGATAGGCTCACATTTGTGGCACACATGAAAAATTTCAAGATGGGTTATTAACAAATTTTCGATACAACAGTCAATATAAAGATCTTTCCATCTCTTTATGAACCTATCCAGAAAAAAACTTTTTCGCTAATTTGAGTTTAGGCACATCGCTACACTCAAACAGTTTGAAAAATTGGGAATTTGGCAAGGTTGCGGACACTTTGAAAATGTTCAGTGAACATTTTCGAAGCCGGGTTTCCTCCGGAGGACGGATGAATTTCTTAAAGCATTTTTTATTTTGTTGCATTTTGCCAGTTGCGGCCGCACTCATCGTAATTGTTGGGTGTAGCCAAGGAAGCAATAAAAATATGCAGATTTGCGATCAACAATACGCGCTGTGCACTTCTGCCATCTGCGTTCCTCAACCCGGCGATGCCACAAAAGCGATCTGCGTTTGCGATGTGCAACAGGGGAAGAGCATGTCCACTGTTCCCTGTAATACTCTCCAACCAAGTACTGATGAAAACGGCATCTGCACTCTCTATTCGACTTTTTCTTTGGAGCAATTTAGTCAAGGAAAGAAAGGCATGAAGTGCCCCAGTGGGACCCCATGGACTTGGTGTTTGAACAAACGCTGCACAGTAGATCCATCGAATCCTAAAAAGGCGATCTGCCTTTGCGACGTGATGCGTACTGAAGAATGGATGACGCTG
>JASHXO010000107.1 GCA_030043495.1 Candidatus Rhabdochlamydia sp. | reverse complement strand
CGAAACCGCAAAAATTAAGTTTACAGAGCACTAGTGAGCCGTACGTAATTTCGAAATTTATGATAGGAAGAAAATTCGGTCAATAAAAATTTTAAAAAAGAAAAAAGAAATTTTATGAGAATTGTTTCGTATTTTTTTAGACCGTGAATTCAGAAATTTAATGTTTGGACAATTTTGTTCATATCGCTGATCCAAAGCATGGTTTGTTTGGTCATCTGCTGTAAGATGAAAAACCAGGCTGCGCTGAGTATTGCCAAACCGACAAGTGATTTCAGCGACATTCCTAAGAATGCGATTTGAACTTGTGGAGCAAGACGATTGGCGATCCCTAAGAACATTTCTGTCATGAGGATTGCAAGCAATGATGGTGCGGAAAGCTGAATGCCGACAGCCATCACACGATTAACAACTCCCCAGACTGTTTGCCAAAATGGATGATTAAAACTAAAAAACTGTACTGGCATCCATCCATCGGCTGGGATTAAAGTATAAGTGTCGAATAGGGCATTAAAAAAATAAAAAGGTCCGTCGATCTGATAAAAGATCACGACCAAGATCATATTATAGAGGATGCCCAGATCAGAAGCTTGAGTTTGCGAAAAAGGATCGGTGACTTGCAAAGAAGAAGATCCGCGGAGAAAATCAATCGTGACGCCAGCTGACTCCGCCATGTAAAAAGGGATCGAGACAAAGAGGGCAAGGATGAATCCGACAAACAGTTCTTTCACGCACAACATGATGAAAGTCAGATTGAAACCGATCAAGGTTTCACTCGTGAGTGCCATGTGGGGAATGAAGATCACTGTCAGAGCAATCAGTAGCCCCACTTTGACTGGAGCAGGAGTTTTAGACCCGAAAAAAGGGGCCATAGAAACAACTGGAGCGATCCGCATCATCCCTAAAAAAAATAGTGCCAAAGCAGAGATAGGCGCAAAATTGGTCAGTTTAGAAAAAAATGAAAGATAGGTTTCAGTACTTGACATTTAGAATCTAGTGCTCTGTCAACAGAGTTTTTACAGTTTGGACTAACGTGAAAGCTCTGTTGACAGAGTACTAGCACACTTTCTTACGAAGACCATTTGGGGAAGTTAGTAAAAATATTGTTTGTAAATGACATGATTTGTGCTGACAGCCATCCTCCCATTAGCAACAAAACAATAATTACAGCAAAGAGTTTGACCATAAAAGAAAGCGTCTGCTCTTGAATCTGTGTGGCAGCTTGGAAAATGGCTACCATAAGGCCGAGCAATGTACTGATTAAAATTGGCGGACCTGAGAGAAGCAGGATCAGCAACAACGCTTGGTAGGAAAGCTGGTATATCTCTGTAGAGTACATCAATTCCTCTTATAAAGCATTATCGGAATGATAGCACAAGTCCTTGAATGATCAAGGTCCAACCGTCGACCATCACAATAAGCAAAAGTTTTAAAGGCAGTGCGATCGTCAGCGGTGAAAGCATCATCATCCCCATCGCAAGCAAAATGTTCGATGTCACAAGATCGATGACGAAAAAAGGAAGATAGATCAATACACCAATTTCAAAAGCAGCTTTAAGCTGGGTCGTAATAAATGAGGGCACGAGAATGATGAAATCATTGACTTTGAGGTCCTTTCGAAATTCCTCAGGAAATGAACGATAAGCAAGTTGATAAAAACTCGTCATATGTTTTCCTGCCGTATTCCTCTGTAGAAAGTCGCGCATCGGTTCTTTTGTGATGTTAATGACATTGACGATGTATTGCGCGCTATCTCCAGAAAAGAGCTGGCTAGGAGGTTTGGCTTTAATATAATCTTCGCCGGTTTTATACATGGCCATCATTGTCGGGAACATCACGTAAATTGTCATCAGAAGAGCAATGCCGCTTAAGACTTGATTAGGAGGCGATTGCTGAACGCCGAGTGCATTGCGCAATAGGGAAAGGACGACGACGATTTTGATATACGAGGTAAGGAGCATGATGGCAAACGGAAGCAATGCCAGCGCTGTAATCGCGGCGATTTCTTCAATGGCGCTTGGTGGAGGAAGACCGGCAGTCGTTGGATTGGGGCCAGCAGCAGTTGTTCCTGGAGGCGTCACTGTGGCGTTTGGAGCTTCTTGCGCCCAAAGAGCGTCTGCGCCAATTCCGATGAGCACTACAGCTAACAACAAAAAAAGAATAAAGTTTCGTCTTTGCATTCTGAGGAAAACCAATCGTTCGGACTGTTGAGCCAGTTGCAAAACTCTTCGCTACGTAAAATCGCCCTTGTGGAATCCTCGGGCTGGTCCACTTTGCTTATCTGCTCACCTTTGCAAATGTTCACTGGACATTTGCAAAGTGTCCACAGCCTGACAGCAGCTCTTCTACTTTCTCGAGCAAGTCTTAGCCACCGCCTATCAAACCTACTAGCAGGTTCTGGTTGGGGATTACCAAAATCATCGATTTTTCACTGGCGTGGAGCTTGACAACTGGCACTATCCCTAAATTTATTACATTTGCTCGATTTTCTCTAAATGAAAAAAGAATGGAATTAGTGCTCTGCCAACAAAGTTTTTGCGGTAGCCGAAACCGCAAAAACTTTGTTGGCAGAGCACTAGTCAAAAACATTTTTGGCCCTGATTAGGTTGTCATGTACTTTTCGAAGGCAGATTCGAGGGCGCGCCATTGATTTTCAATAGAAGCATTGATGATTCCGCTTTCTGTTTCGATGATGCACCCTCCGGGCATAATATCATTACGCTCTTGGATCGTGAGGACTTGGATTTGGTCCAAGATGCTTTTGATTTTGGGTTTTTGTGCTTCTAAAATTTCTTTGTCATCTTTGTTGACATAGATTGTGAAACGATGGTTTTGAGTAACAGGAGCCAGAGTTTGAATGACGATGTCAACAATGGTTTCAGGATTTAAATTCAGTTGTTCACCAACAATTTTTTTGGCAGCTTTGAGAGCCAAAGGAAGTATCTGTTTTTGCAAATCCATTCGAATGAGGCGGATCTGTTTGTCAAAATAAATCAGATGTTCATTGAATTTTTGGAGTCCTTCAGCGAATCCTTCTTCTTTGGCCTGCTCTTTCAGCTGTTGACATTCCTCTTCGATCTGTTTTTTATAATGTTCGACATCTTCTTTGGCGCGGTTCAAAATCTCGCTGGTTTCCATCAGTGTGCTGAAATCTTCAGCGGGAATCACTTTTTCTTCCGTTGAGGGATGAATTTCTCCTTGATAAATGAGTGAAAAAAATTTCATAGATTCTGCGAGGGGTTATTAGTTTTGAGGGCGCTGATGAGTTCGACGACTTGTTCACCCAAGAGAGCTGAAGCGCGTGGATGATCAAGCGCAGTGCATAATTTCATTAAAAGTTGCCCTTTTTCAGTATCTAAACGGTGAGCGACATACCACAGTAAACTGGGATGTTTGCCGTACAAGGATTTGGCAATACGGTTAACCCCGCGCTGTAACAATAATGAGCGCAAAGCCTCACGGTCGCCATTCCACGCTACAAGGCCCATTTTTTTAAATGTTACTGCTTCTTTTTTATGTAACAAAGTCTTCAAAAAGGTCGTTTGGGCCTTTGCCAGCAGTGCGTAAATTTCTTTGAGTTTAGAGGTTTC
>JASHXO010000106.1 GCA_030043495.1 Candidatus Rhabdochlamydia sp. | reverse complement strand
ATAAATATTCGAGAGAGAAATCAACCTTTGATGGCGAATTAATTTTCGACAAAAATAAAGGATATTATTCTGTAAATCAAGTAGCAGAAATATTAGGTGTTCCAGCTCAAAAGATTTATTACGCAACTAGAATCGGTTTAATTAAGGCAATTCGAAAAGGAGCTGCATGGGTAATACACACTGACGATATTAAGCTTTACCAAGAAAATTATCTAAATAAGAAAGTAGAAAAAGCTGAAGGAATTTAAAAATCTAGATTAGAATCTAGGTTTTTTTTTAACCCGGTTTGAAAAAATCGGGTTTTTTTTTGACCTCACCACTATACCATTTCCAAAAAATAAATTCATTTTATGACTTCCCCCTACTCATCGCCTCTCTTTTGCGCAAGGTGAGGTTGAACGTTCAAAGTTCATCATCTATGACTTTAAAATCTTTTATCTGTAATTGAATACTCGATTTATTCAGAAAGATGTTGATATGCGGGGTAAAAGCAATATGCAAAGTTAAGTTTTTCTTTAGAAGGCGCGTTCTTTTATCCGCCATGCCAAATGCAATTCCCTCGAGCATTCTGTCATTCTGTTCGAGGTAGAGCTTAAGATGTGTTTTTCCAACCACCTTAGGTGGCCAAATCTGTTTAGCGTCGCAGTAAAGAATAGGCGCAGGATTTTCATTGCCGAAAGGTTCAAGAAGGCTGAAAGACTCCATAAAGTCAAAAGTCAGATCGCCAAAGTTGATCTTTGCATCTAGGTGCAGTTTAGCGACGACATCGTGATCTTTAAGTTGCTGATCGGCGGCAGTGATAAAATTGTTCTGAAATTTTTTGATGTTTTCTTCGCGAATAGTCAAGCCCGCAGCAAAGTCGTGACCGCCAAAATTTTCAAGAATACCTGCATTGTCTCGCAAATGTTGGAGTAAAGGAAATTCATGAATTGTGCGGATCGATCCTTTGCCAATACCCTGGTCAATTGAGATGACGATGGTAGGCCGATTGTATTGCTTAGCTATCCTCGCTGTGATGATGGGTATGATTCCCGGATGCCACTTATCGGAGTAGAGAACGATGGCTTTGTGGTTGAGGATCTGGGGATTTTTTAAGATGAAATTTTCCACATCCTCCGAATCGCGTCTTTCAATTTTCTGGCGCTCAATATTGTTTAAGTCCAATTCTTTGGCCAAGGCTTCGGCAGCAACAGGATCGCGGATTAAAAGAAGCTCAACCCCTTTTCGAGGATCAGCAATACGTCCTAAGCTGTTCAAACGCGGGGCTACTTTAGAGGCGATGTCGATAGGAGTAATTTCCCCCAATTTAAGGTCGCAGACAGTAAAGAGTTTAGCTAAGCCGATGCGCTTTGTTTTACGCAATTGACGCAATCCATAGCGTACAAGGATTCGATTTTCGCCGAGAAGGGAACCCATATCTGCAATCGTTCCAAGCGCAACAAGATCGAGATAGCGTTTAAGATCAATTTTAGAAGAGCTGATAGACCCATTAGAAATTAATGCATTTGTGATCGCATGTGCGAGTTTGAAAGCGACGCCGACGCCAGTTAAATTGCGATTTGGATAAGTGCTATTGATCAGTTTTGGATTTAATGTTGCTTTGCAATGCGGAATTTTTGCAGTCGGCTCATGGTGATCAGTAACAATCACATCGATATGACGCCGCACGGCTTCTTCAATTTCTGAAGCTGAAGTGATTCCGCAGTCAACGGTAATGATTAACTTGCATTCATTTGCGACTGCATACTCCAAAGCATCGAGAATCATGCTTTGTTTTAATGTATTGCGGTTCGGAACATAGAAGAAGACATTAGCTCCAATAAACCGCAAAAATTCAGTGAGTAGAGCAGCGGCAGTAATCCCATCGACATCGTTGTCTCCATAGACTAGGATGTGTTCTTTGAGTTTGAGCGATGCTAAAATTCGATCGACGGCCTTATCCATGTCGGGAAATAATTGGGGGTCGAGTAAATTGGGCAGTTTCGCATAGAGATAATCATGGATGTCTTCCAAAGATTTAAAACCTCGTGAAGCGAGAATATGAGCAGTTACCGGATGGATGTTAAATTCTTTGACGATCATTTTGTGCCATTCTGGATCGACTTGAGGATAAATCCAGATGGGATCATTTTGACTCAATGTCATTTCATATCCTTTTTAGGGGGCCAAGCATTTTAGTCTTTATAAAACCCGCCTACT
The DNA here is from genome assembly GCA_030043495.1 of Candidatus Rhabdochlamydia sp. Lineage (GTDB taxonomy): Bacteria > Chlamydiota > Chlamydiia > Chlamydiales > Rhabdochlamydiaceae > CAJCIW01. The sequence goes on along the minus strand of JASHXO010000106.1, from coordinate 5,133 downwards.
TCTCTTGCAAAAGAGCGAATCTCCGCTCTTTTGCAAATGTCTACAGCGCTCAATTTATTCAAGTGAGCCTTCCCCTCTTTGAAAATGTTCACTGGATATTTTCAAAGTATCCGCAGCCTTGTCAAATTCCAAATTTTGAGTTTATTTCGGTATCCTTTGACAACCCAGCATATTTGAGCATCAGCCCTATTGTCAGCAAATGTACATCATAAGCTAGTCCTAAAAATTATCAGACTGTTTAAATTTCACATTTAAACGGCTGAAGATCTATAAAACTGGCTTATTGTCTCTTCTTTCGTTAAGTACCATTTTCCCTTCTTTTTGTAACTCTCGATTATGGAAATATTTCATCAACGGTGCGGCGATGAATAACGATGAGAGTGTGCCGAAAAAGACCCCGATAGCCATGACAAGCGAAAAGCCAAAGAGAGTAGTGCCACCAAGGAGAATCAGTGGGATAAGCACTAGGAGTGTGGTCCCCGAGGTCATCATGGTGCGGCTTAACGTGACGTTTAAGGCGTGATTGATGATTTCGGAGAAACTTGATTTTCGCATCAGGCGCACATCTTCACGGATACGGTCGAAGACGATAATGGTGTCATTAAGAGAGTATCCCACGATTGTCATGAGTGCGGCAACAGTGTTGAGATCGATCTGAATGCTTACTCCAAGGGCATGTAAAATTGCAAGAACGCCGATGGTGAACACAACATCGTGTGCAAGACATATCGTCGCACTGATCGCATATTTGAATTCAAATCTAATAGTAATATAGATCAAAATGCACAGCAATGCGATGATTAAGCCAACCATTGCGTTATTACGCATTGTATCTGACATTTGGCCACTGATCTCAGTCCAATTTTTGTCTAAGTTTTGCAGAGAAGAAGAATTAATGGTAAGCCCTGACTTGATTAAAGCTTGGATAACCCAAACAATTTTTGGATTCGTTTCGAAAGGATAAACAGGCTCTTTCAAGTCGCTTTCAATTGGCATCCCAAAAAAAGGACGGCCGCTTTGTTGTAAACTTCGACTGAGGAAAATCCGTATATTATTAGAGGGCGTCAATTCGCGGACTTGAAAGTCTTGTTGCGTGGCGCCTGCTTTGATCAATGCTTCTTCAACAGTGCTTCTGTAGTTGATCTTCTCTGTTTGCGCTTGTAATTCCACATTCAGTGCATAACCCCCGCTAAAATCCATTCCAAAAATGGTATGGCGTTGTGCGATTAAGGTAAAGACTCCGACGAGGATAATAACAGCGGAGAAAATGACTGTTTTCCTAGTATGTTTCAAGAAGTTGTAGTTCTTTGTTTTGAACCAGTTGAGCATCGAGAGTCTCTTGTGGGTTGGATTTTGTACCCATCCTGCAAAGAAAAAGCGCGTCATGAACAGTGCTGTAAACATCGATGAAATGATTCCGATGATCAGCATGACAGCAAATTGTTTGATCGGCCCTGAGTCGAAATGCAATAGGACAAGTGCCGCGATGATTGTCGTGACATTGGAATCGAGGATGGCAGAAAATGCTTTGCGATATCCTGCATGCACAGCAGAGGCGACGCGTCCGCTGACGGCAAATTCTTCGCGGATTCTTTCAAATACTAGCACATTGGCATCGACTGCCATACCGAGGGTCAGGATAATTCCTGCTATTCCTGCCAACGTCATCGTCGCTTGCAAATTTTGCAAAGTGGCCCACATTAAGAGCAGGTTGAACATCACGGCAATAGAGGCAACAATTCCGCCAAAACGGTAGTAGCCGACCATAACTGCTATCACTAGCGACAAAGAAAGGATTGTTGCCAGAATTCCAGTGAAACGTTCTTTAGAACCTAATTCTGGGCTGACGTTCTTTTCGAAAAGGATGTGAGGTGTAAAGCTCAATGATCCGGCTTTCAGATCGGCCTCGAGTTGATTGATCTCCCTTTGCGTAAAGCTGCCGCTGATCATCGCACTATCCCTCAAAGCGGAATCCAGCGTAGGCGCGCTAATCACCGAGCTATTTAGGATCACGGCCATCCTCCAGCCGCGGCCGCCTGAATAAGCTTCGACAGTCGTACCCGAAATTTTTTCTTTAGCGAACTGCGATGTCCAGGCGTAGAGATCGTCACGGGGATTGACTTTGAGGCCTTCCTTATTTGTGTAAGAGCCCTTGATTGTAAAAGAGAGATAATTTCCCTTAGAAGGATCGTAAGATGCTTGAATATTTTCGAGGTTTGAACCTTCACACGCAAAATTACGGAAAACGATGAGCAAAGGATGGGTTTGTCCTTGCCAATCAGTAAAATCATCGCCGCGGAATATTGCGATCTTAGAATAAGTTTCGTCGAAAACGCTGGTGACGGTTGTTTCCTGTGGGTTCGCAAGTTTCATGCCATTTTCGTAAAGGATGCGCGCGGACTCGCTGCGAGGCTGGATCACGTCAGGATCGAGAGAATCTCCATAGAGATGTTTCCAAGCGATTGCATTGATGTCATCAATGCTCTTGCGGTTTGTCACAACGGCTTCATTCCAAATTTCTTGCAAAAAGCGATTAGAGGCATCGGCGAGTTGCGGGCTGTTCGGCCCAAATTTTTCACTCACGATATGAAAATACATCGAAGATGCTTTTACAAGTTCTGCAGCAGAAAGACCTTGCGAACCGGGAAAATCGAGCGTGATGAAATTTCCTTCTTGTCGGATGCTGACCTCTGATACCCCCATCTTGTTCACGCGGCTATAAAGCTCGTTGATTCCTTGCTTAATGTCACCCGGATCAGTAACGAGCCGATTGTTGCTATCACGCAATTCGATCTGAACCGTCTTGCCTCCAGAAAGGTCCAATCCCCAGTGGAGGATTTTACGGTCATCGCCACGGAAATATTTCACAGCGCTCAATTTAAAATTGTCCCAGAAGACATTTTTAGTTGGCTTGGGCACGTCATATTTCGAAACGCCGCGAATGTTTAATTTGGCAGCATAATAGTCATCGCGCCATTTGAGCAAATCTTCATGGATATGATTGTCGATTTTGTTCTCTGTCAAGATCCGCTGTTCGACATCCGTGTATTCCAAAACAGCATATCGTTTCGTTCCATGGATGGCGAAATCTTCACGAGTTGCTTTCAAGATGGTTTGATAGTAATCTTCTCCTTCGAAGATGAAATCTTGTGAAAATTCAGGGCTGATCGCATAGGCAGCGCCGGAATATCCTACAAAGCCATTGCGCTGCAAGATCTCACGGAGATAATTGAAATCTTGGATGAACTGTGCCGTCTGTTCCGATTGTGTCTCGCTCGACAAGCGTTGAAGAAACTTGTCCATACCCTTGGCAATCACATAAATCGAGTTCATGTGAAAACCTTGAGGAGGAACTTTTTTTTGCAAGGCAGGGGCGTAGATCACAAGTCCAAAGTTCTGTTCCGAAGCAGGAAGTTTCAGATATGTCTCATAATCATAGATCGGGAATGAGGCTGGACTCAAGTCGGGATGCTGGGGATGCCAGGTCGTTGTAAGAGTTTCACGGAGTTGCTGACATTCTGCAGAAGCAATGCTGCTTAGGCGCATCGCTAAAAAGCTCTTACTGTTATTTAAATGACTCAACCTGATTTCGAATTGATTTTGAAAAGGTATGATCTCTTCGCCGGCTTGGCGGGAAACCATTGCGATTTCGTTATAAAGAAGTTGGTCAGCTTGATCTCGAAGATGCGATTGTTTTGTGCTTAGGTCGAGCTTTTGCCTAAACTCTGCGATATCGGAATATAAAGTCAAATAGATCGTTTCATTGCCCCAATCGATTGAAAGTTTTTCAATGTAAGGGTTGTTTCCTTCAAAAGAAATTGTTTGAACTTTGTCGGTCGATTTGCTTTGTAATGCTACAGCTAAAGAGGCAAAGGTAAACGGAGTCTGTCCAGAAGCAAAGGCTTGAGCGTTTCGTTTGACAATGGCTGAAGCTAGGTCGAGGATTTTTTCGCGCGATGAGAGAAGTTCAAGCCGTTGTTGCTTGACGATTTCTAAATATTGTCCTTGGGCTTTAAGCTTTTCGTTTTCATCACGGAGAGCGCTTTTTTCAGTTTTAATCTTATCTTTAAGGCTATCTAATGCACTGATGAAATTTTGCACTAATTTCGGGCGGTCAGATGCGTCAATTTGAGTAAATGAGGAGAAATAGCGTGAGGTGATTGTCGAATTTTCACCAAAGACTTTTGTAAAGGAAACAATATTTTGAGCTAGCTGAATGGCAATTTCTTGAGACTGCTGCTCGTTAAGTTTGTCAGAGAGCGCATGAACGAATAAGGCATTTTCTGAAGTTCCAGCAAATGCGATGCCGACTTGCATGGCCCGGTCTTCGATCAAAGCGCGAAAAAGAGGAGTCGGATTATTCTTCGCATCAAATTTTTCTGAAAATTGCGTGTAGCTGCCGAGCTGCTTCGTATCAAAATGAATGGGGATACGGCGCTGAATGAGGACATTTTTTGTTGTCGTGTCATGAGGATCATAGAGAGCGAGTTGTGCGGGAACAAAAGAGATTAAAGCTCCGGCTCTAGGAAGAAATTGGCGGAATTTATTCGCATCTTCAACATTTTTAAATGCGATATTTACGAATTCCGGTTGCTCGGAATTAATATTGATAGAAAGCGGTTTAACTTTGAGCAGGTTACAGAAAGAATAAAGCCAATCCTTTGCTTGTGGTTCCAGTGCATTGACTCGCGTGACAATCTGCTCAGAAATCGCATTGGAGCGTTTTGCATCAATGGAGGATTTGAGAGGTTTTGAGTAATAAAAAACTGTCGGTAAGATATTGTAGATAGTCAACACAATGACAGCGATAATCAAATAAAACTGCCATTTCCTTTGCTTTTCCATGTTTGGGTCCATATTCTAAAGAATTTTAATAGGCTAAGGATACGCGTCTCTTTCGATTCTGTCTAGCCAAATTCAAAGAAGATCTCTCGATCAGGGAAAGTCTGTTAGAGCATGTTTACAAACTACCATAGTTTGCTTTTTGCGACTTTTTTCGCATCTTCTAAGAGAGACGTTCTCTGAATCGGATTATCTGGCTGGCTTGGACCTAAACATTATTTATCCACTATTCATTTAATGCTCCTCTAGTGCTCTGTAAACTTAATTTTTGCGGTTTGGGCTAACGTGAAA
>JASHXO010000105.1 GCA_030043495.1 Candidatus Rhabdochlamydia sp. | reverse complement strand
GTGCAGCAGCTCCAATGGCAATGATCTGTTTAACTTTGCCAGTAAATTGTTCTTTCCATGGAAAATAGGATGCCCCCTTATCTACTCCACCGGCAATCAAAATGACAGGCCCTTTCATCGCTTTCACAGCTTGAATCACTGCATCGATATTAGTCCCTTTACTGTCGTCAAAGAAGGAAACTCCCTCGATTTCGCGGACGAATTCGATTCGATGCGGAGGTTTTTGAAATGTCTCTAGCGCTTTGCCAAACTGTTCATTCGAGATTGAAAAAGGCTGACAAAGGGCCCAGGCAGCCAATACATTCTCATTGTCATGTCTACCCATCTCTCTATATCGCATGGGCATTATGCATTCAACCTTTTCCCGGTAGGTAACACGGGTTTGATCTGTCCAAAGATCACTTCCTTTTTCGCATCCAAAAGTCTGAAAATTTTTGAGATGCAGCAAATGCCCGAACTCGCGCACCGTTTGCGCTTGAACAAAAAACTTGGCTCCGTCCTTTAACAAATATTGGAGCTTGCATTTTGCCTGCGCATAATCCTGCATATCGGCATAACGGTCGAGATGATCAGGTGTGACGTTTAAAAGGGCAGCTGCATCAAAGATTGGAGTTTGCATTGTTTCTAATTGAAAAGAGCTGAGTTCAACGACAAAGACCTCTTCTGAACCCGGATTCATTAAATAATCACAGAGTGCGGTTCCGACATTTCCCAGCGCTTTAGTTTTAATTCCAGCAAAGTTTAATAGATGCTCAACTAAAAGCGTCACCGTCGTTTTACCATTCGTACCCGTAACAGCAATCATTGGCTTTTTGAAATAGGAAAGGGCAAGTTCTGCTTCACCGACGATCTTAATGCCTTTTTCTCGAGCTTTTTGATAAATAAAATATTTAGGATGGATGCCAGGAGAAACAACAACGCGCTCGACGCAAGCCCAGTCAATAGGATCGTTATCGTGCTGACACACCATCCCCTGCTGTTGCAAATGAGCGAGCTCTTCGTGAGTTTCGAGATAAAATCGATGACTGTCGATCCCAAGAACAGCATGGTTCTGTTTTAACAAAAATCTCGCTGCAGCGATTCCGCTTATTCCCAATCCTAGTACAAGCGTTTTTTTAGTCATAATTTATTGAAACTTGAGAGACGCGATGCCAAAAATTGCTAAAATCAAACTGATAATCCAAAACCTCAAGACGACTTTCGTCTCGGGCCATCCTTTGTATTCGAAGTGATGGTGCAATGGCGTGCAAAGAAAAATCCTTTTCTTATTGCGCAGCTTGTAACTACCGACTTGCAAGATCACCGATACCGTTTCAGCGACAAAAACACCGCCAACAATGGCAAAAAGAATTTCTCGGCGCAAGAGGACAGCGCAGACGCCAATGATCCCTCCAAGGGCCAATGAGCCGGTATCTCCCATGAAGACTTGGGCAGGATATCCATTATACCATAAGAATCCGAGACATGCCCCGATCAATGCAAACAAATATACGGCAATCTCCCCACTTTCATCGATGTAAAGAATGTTCAAGTATCGAGCCATTTCGATATTATTCGACAAGAATGCCACCAGACCCAATACGCCGGCAACCATCACGAGACAGCCTGAAGCAAGTCCGTCAAGGCCATCGGTTAAATTGACCCCATTCGACGAACCTGAAATGACAAACAGGGTGATCAATATCCCAAAGGCAATTCCAGCTCCTTTCAATAGAATGACCGGATCTTTGAAGAATGGCAGATAATATCGACTCATATAGGCTTGGGTCGAGAGCGTCTTCCCTACCCATTCCGTCTTGCCATCTTCTTTTTTAACAATGGAAATTTGCTCTTTGGCAATAGGCGGATTGAACCAACTTTTGAAGTTTAAAGCTTTAGTAACACCTGGACAAAAGAGATAGAGAGCGATGAGCAAAGCGAGCAAATTTTGGAGCAAGAATTTCTTTTTTGCACTTAGGCCTTTCGAATTTTTATACTTGAGCTTGAGGTAATCATCGTATCCACCTAAAAAACCCAGCCAAAGCGTTGCGATGAGCAGGATCAGTGTAAAACTGCTTTTCCAGTCTATCCATATAAAAAGCGAAAGGAGCATCGAAGAAAGGATTAAAATTCCTCCCATCGTAGGAGTGTCCTTTTTTTTTGCATGCAGTTCTACGAGCAGTGGACAGTCTTCTACGCGAATCGATTGTCCCGTCTTTAGCTCGTATAATTTTCGGATAAAACGCGGACCGAAGAAAATGATGAAAAACAATGAAGTAAGAGCAGCGAGCATCATTCGCGTTGACGAATAAGCAAAGGCAGAAGGGATTTTCATCCCCAGCGAGCTGGTTAAAAATTGATAGATCAGCAAAATCACAATTGTCAGTGGAGTAATGAATTGAAGACTTAGGACAATATTACTGAGAACATTGAAATTGCAAAAGTGAAAAGAAAACTTTTCTCAAGTCTTTGGAAATCAATCGCGCATCCATCAACATTTAATCATCTTGATCACAATTTCTAGACGCAGATGATCTTCTTCGACAAACTAAACACTGGTCACTCCAATATTTGCCAAAGCTTTTTCGAATTGGACCCTTTGAGCAGAACAACGTCCCCTTCCTCTGCAAGTTCGAAGATTCTTTTCTTGATGGAATCGAATTCCAGAAAATGTTCAACTGGGCGGCCTTCTTTTTCGAACAAATTGACCATCGTGACGCATTCCTCCCCCAAACAGAGGAGATAATCGATATGCGAGAGAGCGATTTCCGCGACTTCATAATGACTTTGCTCAGTGTAGGCCCCAAGTTCTTTCATGGCGCCTAATACGGCGATTCTTTTTTTCCCGACACGAGGGGCAGGAAGATTGGAGAGTGCAGCTTTCATCGAAGTCAAATTAGCATTGTAAGAATCGTTGATGAAGGTAATTCCATCTCGCTCCACCTTCTCAAATCGGCGCATATAGACAGTCAGTTTTTGTGCCTGGGGGATAATTTCAGACCATTGCATTCCCATGGCTCTTGCGACCGAAGCGGCTCCGATAAAATTTTCACAGAGATGGCTAGCTGTGAAAGGGAGGGAAAAAGCTGAGGTCCGCCCATCTTTTTCTTTGGCATAAAAATTCTGACCTTCGCGGCAGAGGACAAAGTCGCTATGATTCGCTTCTGTATCCAATCCATACGTCATTTTTAAACAAGGGATGTTCTGGGCTGCTGGAAATTGCGCAACCTGATGATTGAGGATGCCGAGACGAGTGCTTGGATGGGAAAGAATTTCCGCTTTGGCAGCCGCAATTCCTTCCAATCCATCCGGAAAAAAAGCGGCATGGGCAAGCGCTATCTTAGTGATGATGCAAACTTCCGGAGGAGCAATGTCAATTAGCTTTTCTATTTCGTGTGGCAAGCTCATGCCCATTTCCACCACAAAAATCTCTTCGTTTCCTTCTGAATTGAGAATGCTGAGTGGAACACCGACTTGTGAATTGGCGTTTCCGGGTGTTTTTCCCACGCGAAATTTTCCCTCTAAAATCATAGCTATAAACTCTTTCGTCGTTGTCTTACCGACAGAACCTGTCACTCCGACAACGCGCACAGATCGTCCTGCATGAACAGTTTTTGCAAGCTTTTGCAATGATCTGTTCGCATTTTCGACAGGGATCAGTTTAAGGCCAAATCTTTCTCCTTGATAATCTTTCGAAACGACAGCTCCGATAGCTCCTTGTGCAGCGACTTCTTTCAAATAGTCATGGGCATCGACTTTTTCTCCTTTAAGAGCGAAAAAAAGGTCTCCTGGGAGCACCTCACGGCTATTCTGTTTAAATCCACGCACCTTCCCTGAAACTAGAACATCGCTTCCCATCCATTTAACAACCTGAGCAAAATCGAACTCCGCCATCATCCACCCCCATTTCTTTTCAAAGTTTCAGTTGGATTTGAAATATCCTCTAATTCAGTTTAAACAAAGGAGTGTTGATTTGCAATATTTCGATCGTGCATAAAGATAGAATATTAGATTTATTGAAAACTATGTCTAGTGCTCTGTAAACTTAATTTTTGCAGTTTGGGCTA
>JASHXO010000104.1 GCA_030043495.1 Candidatus Rhabdochlamydia sp. | reverse complement strand
GAGCGGGCGCGGGCATTGTCGAGAAGATGAGCCTTGTCGGTGATGTCAATGGCTGCGATGTGATCATTATCGATGATATTTGCGACACTGCTGGAACACTTGTTCAAGCAGCCCTCGAGTTAAACAATGCAGGGGCACATCGCGTATACGCCTGCATCACACATCCAGTTTTTTCTGGACCTGCCCTTCAGAGAATTTCCGATTCTTGTCTCACAGAACTTATTGTCACCGATACGATCCCGGCTAGAACTGAGCTTCCTGGAAATATTGTTCAACTGTCGATCGCGCCTCTCATCGCTGAAGCCATAGATCGGACTTACAATGGCGAATCGATCTCCCATCTGTTCACATATAATGGAGACCGACAGTTCTGCAAAGAGATCGTAAAAGTGGAACTGAGCAATGCCGAAAATGATCACTGAAAAAAACCGCAAGTGGTGGATCTTAGCAGCGATGACGACGACGATTTCAATGATCTTCGTCGATATCACCGTGCTGCCCGTTGTTTTGCCGACATTACAACGGGAATTGTTGATCTCCGATCTCGGTCTGCAATGGGTCATTAATGCTTACACACTTGCCTTGGCTGTTCTGGTATTGGCCGGAGGCAGGCTTGGCGATATGTGGGGCCTTAAAAAAGCCTTTTGCTTAGGGGTGAGCATTTTTGCCCTTGCATCGGCGATGTGCGGGCTAAGCCGCGCAGAATGGTGGCTGATTATGAGCCGAGGCCTTCAAGGAATCGGCGGCGCTTTTTTACTTCCGGCAACGCAAGGGATCATCGTCTCTCATTTTCCTCCTCAGCAACGCGGGAAAGCCCTTGGACTATTTGTCAGTATTGGGTCTATTTTTCTCGCCTTAGGACCTCTGATTGGCGGTGCTTTGACTTCGTATTTGAGTTGGCACTATGTTTTTTGGATCAACATTCCCATTGCGATTTTGGGATTGGTCATGACTTTTTTCAGCGTTCCGGCAATGGCAGGAAAAAAAGAATCTTTCGACTATCGAGGTTTTTTCATCCTAGCTTTTGGTGTCACTTCCCTCGTTTTTGCTTTGATGCAAGTTCAAGAATGGGGTTGGAGTTCCTCGCGCTGCCTGCTCTTATTCTTGATCGGGATTTTCTCTCTCACTACCCTTTTTATACGAAAACATAAACCTCACGCTTCGATATTGGATTTTGAACTGATGAAGACAAGATCATTTATCGCCAGCTCCAGTTCCATTTTCTGCAATCAACTGATCATCATGGTCACAGTCTTTTGGGCGATCTATTTTCAAAATATTCTAGGATTCTCTCCTTACAAGGCCGGAGTTTACGCCTTCATGGCCAATGTTCCGGTATTATTTGCTGCACCACTGGGCGGCTTTCTCGTCGATAGATTCGGCCCGCGAATTCCTGCCATGATCGGATTTGGACTGATTTGCTTTTCTTTAAGTTGGTTCACATTGTTTATGAAGCATGAAAATATTTGGCTGCTATTACCCACCCTGCTGACTTTTGGATTTGGCGTGAGCATGATCTTTACTCCCTGCTACGTAGGGATGATGAATGAAATCTCCGCGGAAAAAAGAGGTGTCGCCTCAGGGATCACTGCAGCATTGCGCCAATTCAGCTCGACACTGGGCCTTGCTCTATTTGGCACTTTTTATTCTTCGATCTATTTCAAAAAATTGAGCCAATCTCTTCATGCGAAAGAGACAACAATGTCCTTGACTCCAGAAGACTTTGATGGGCTGTTGTCCAAATCTCCGATAGCGATGCACAATATGAACCGTCTATCTCAAGGTGACGCACTCTATGTTTTTCAATCCGCTAAAAATGCCTTCCTCGATGCCTTTTTAAGCATCAATTTAAGCGCTGCGCTGATCGCCCTTGCCGGCATCCTCATTGCCTGGAAATTGTTAAAAAATCGACCGATCCATCTTGAAAGATGAACCCAGGTCTTAAGGCCTGGGATTAAGTTGGAGGACGGATGAAGATTCAAAACAAAGTTCTGATTTTGTGACAGGATGCAAAAACTTCATCCGCCCATGATGCAAGGCAATTTTATCTTTCTTCCAGTGTGAAGTACTTCCATATTTTTGATCGCCAACAATGGGGCATCCGATGTATGCAAACTGGGCGCGGATTTGATGATAGCGACCTGTTTCCAAGTAAATTTCAACGAGAGATTTTGCTTTGAGCTGATCGATCTGAAGATAGTGCAGACGTGCAAGCTTTGCTTCAGGATAGGATTTATCGACAATTCGTGCGCGATGCTCATCGTGAAACAAATAGTGTTCCAACGTTCCTTTTTCCTCGGGCAAAGCTCCTTCGACCCAAGCGAAATAGGTTTTTTCAATCTTACGCTGACGCATCATCTCTTGAAGACGAGACAAGGCCTTGCTCGTCCTTGCGAAAAGGACAAGACCGCTCACCGGTTTGTCCAATCGATGAATGGGCTCAAGAAAAACACTGCCGCTTTTTTGGAATTGTTTCTTGAGCCATGCCTTGGACTGATCAAGTAAATTATCTTCATTTGCCTGATGAGGCTGCGTGCTGATGCCGGCAGGTTTGAAAACGACGAGAAGATGATTATCGCAGAAGATGATCTTCATTGTCTTTGTCTGACTGCCTCATAAAGAAGAAGCGTGGTAGCAGTGGCCACGTTGAGCGAATCCGCAACGCCGTACATGGGAATGCGAACTTTGAGATCGGCAGCTTGCATCCAAGTTTCAGACAACCCGAGCTGCTCCGTTCCCACAGCGATTGCAATGCCACCTGTCAAATGAATACGGGTAAATTCTTCTTCTGCAGAAGGAGTGGCTGCAACGACTTTGATCTTTTGTTCTTGAAGCCAGCGTAGTGTTTCTACCGTCGATGCTTCCACAACTGGGATCGTAAATAGCGTTCCAATACTGGCGCGGACGACATTGGGATTATAAATATCCGTACAGCGGTCGCAGACGATCACCCCATTGACCCCGGCCGCATCGGCGGAGCGCAAGATGGTTCCCAAATTTCCTGGCTTTTCAATGGCCTCAGCAACGACTAAAAAAGGATCTTTTTTTGCAGTAAAATTTGCAATGAAATCTTTCAAAGAAAGCTGCATTTGTACCGCAATGGCAAGTAGGCCGTCAGGACGGTCGCGATAGGAGAGTTTTTGAAAGACCTGCTGGCTGCAAACAACGACCTCAACTCCTCGATTGCGGATAAGATCGATCAAGGCGTTTTCATTCGTTCCTAAAAAAAATTCGGAACAAACAAATAGAGTCTGGAACACAACTGCACTATCAGCTGCGTGTTTGATCTCGCGATAGCCTTCGATCAGAAAAAGTCCAGTTGCATTGCGCTCTTTGCGATCGGCCAACTTGACAGCTTTTTTGACTTTGGGATTTTGCAAACTTGTAATGACTTCACGCATTTTCATGAGCCTATCTTGATTTTTGAAGGATTTTTTCACAGATTTCAAAATGGGCTCATACTCCATCTCGCAAAACTTCCGCTAGGAATATCGATCCCTGTAGCTGAAGGCAGGATCATTTCTCCAGTTTCAATGCTGCCAGAATCTTCCATCGTCTGTTGCATCAGATGGCGCATGACAATGGGAGTCATCCCAAGCGTATGAGTTGTAAAAAGCAAAAAAAGAGGTTTTGGTGAGAGCAATTCTCTACATAGATGGAGCAGTTCATGGATATCGCGTTCGATCTTGAAGACTTCGCCTTTGCTGCCGCGACCAAAACTCGGTGGATCGAGAATAATTCCGTCGTAACGAACGCCGCGCTTGATCTCGCGTTTTAAAAATTTCACCGCATCATCGACAATCCAGCGGATAGGGGCTGAAGAAAGTTGATTGGAAGCCGCATTTTCTCTTGCCCAAGCGACCATTCCTTTGGAAGCATCGAGATGGCATACGCGCGCGCCGGCTTGGGCAGCTGCAAGCGTCGCCCCTCCAGAATAGGCGAAAAGGTTGAGAATTTGCGGAGAATCTTTGCATTTGTAAATGCTGTCTTTCATCGATTTCCAAAGCAAACTGTGCTCGGGAAAAACACCGAGATGTCCAAAGTCTGTAGGAGATATTTTAAAACGGACTCCCGCAATTTCGGCAAACCAGCTTTCGGGAAGTTTCTTTTTGAATTTCCAAGTATTCCCTCTGTCTCGAGAAAAAGAAGCATGCGCAAGATCCCATTCTGTTTTGGAAAGAGCCGGATTCCAAAGCGCTGTAGAACAGGGACGTGCGATAATGTACTCGCCGAACTGCTCCAACTTTTGTTGATTTCCGCTGTCTAGAAGTAAATACTTTTCTTTCATAATAAGAAAAAGGAATCAATTTTTTGCCAAATTTTAACAGCTTAGTCGATTATTTGCATTCAAATGAAAAAACCTGTATAATTTCTCTTAGAGCATGTTTATAAATGACCATAGCTTGATTTTTAACGAATTTTTTTGCAGGTTTTAATGCCG
>JASHXO010000002.1 GCA_030043495.1 Candidatus Rhabdochlamydia sp. | reverse complement strand
CTTGAAAGCTCTTCAAAAAACATGAGAAATGCAAATAGCCGGCGGATGGTTCTTGAAAGCAAGAGGAGTAAAAATAGAAAACACATCCAACTGAGATGCCTTGGGCGATTAGCCCAAGTGCCGATGGCGGAGCGTTTGCTTAGAAGGTTATAGAAGCAGAAAATGGAGGCTTGACAAGTTCAAATTTAGAATTGCTGAGGTATGTGCCCTGGGTATGTGCCCTAGGTATGGGTTTGTAAAAAAAATTAAACTAGTGCTCTGTATCGAGATATTTATTGGATTGAGGAGCCTGTGAGGAGGAAGTCCATTAATTATAGCGGTTGAGCATTTGCTGGATGCGCTGTCGTTCTGCTGAGAGCGCATTGATATTTTCTTGGAATTGCTGTTGATTTGCAGACATAGCGGACATATTGTTGCGGAACTCCTGGTTATTGAATTGCATGCTGGAGGCTGCGTCTCGAATTGCACTGTCGAATTGATTTCTCAATTGGACGAGGGCTTCATGGATGGCTTGGAAATTGGCGCGTTCGGCCGCATATTGCAGTTGAATACCATGCAGCTGGGAGGCTGCTTGTTGCACTTGTTGCTGAAGCGCCCCCAATTCTTGAATTCTTTCATGGACTCTATTCTCAGCGCGCAGCTCAGACAGATACTGCCTGAGTAGATTGAGCTGTTCGCCCAAACCTTGCTGTTGGGTTGCCAGGTGATTTGTGATTTGTTCGCAGAGCCCTCGCGATGCCAGGATTTGTTGATCGAGTACGCAGAGGCTCTGGTCAAATCCTTGGACATTGTTGTGCAAGTGTGAATTTTCCTGTTGAAAACGGATCATTTCTGTTCGAATCCGTTCGGCGCTCTCGCGCAATTGAGTGACTTGCAGCGTTAACTGCGTGACTTGGGTAGTTATCCGGGTATTCGTCTGCCGGAAGGCCTCGTTCGTCGTTTGCAATTCTCTGTTTGTCTGGCGAAAAGCCTCATTGGTGCGTTGCAGCTCTCGATTGGTCTCGGTAAGGCGGTTGTTTTCTCTTTCCAGGTCCTTTGCGACTTGTTCTAACTTTTCTTTCGTCTCTTTCAATCCTTTGGCAGTGGCTTCTAAATCGCTTAACGTTGAAAAGCGCCGCATGTAAAAAGCACTGACCCCGGAAGAAATCGCCATGACGGCAAAAGCAGAGCACAGAAGAGTTGATCCGGTGAGAAAGGTGATCACACAACTAGTGACAGCAATGATGGTGCTGCAGTCCATTAGGATCACTTTCCAATTGCTCGTCACTCGATCTACTAGAGGATTCGTGCAGATGTAGCTTTTGCATTTCTCTATTTGGGGGGACTCAAATTGAGGCCAAAACCCAGCGACGTGATCACATACCTGCTTGATTGGAAAGCATCCATCCATAGTTGTCTCCTACGAAAAAGAAAAAAAAGAATAAGACTGTAGAAATATTTTTGCAAATTTTTTTTGGTGAGTGGTAAACAATTCCCCATTTGGAGTTTACTCCTCGGTTGCGGAATGTAAGGATTTCACGTATCATGGCAAGTAAACAGGAGCAATGTGATGGTCGAAGAGATTACCGAAGAGCAGTTTGCCAAGGACACATTGGAGCGTTATTCTGGATGCGAGATCTCGCAGTTCCACTCCAATCTTTTGCTGACGAATTTTCCGCGCTACGTCGAATACTTTGCTAAGACTCGCGATGTTAAAATTATCGAAGGTTCCATGTTCAAAGTTGCGCATAGTCCTAAAGACGATGTGAGCATTCTCGATTTTAAAATTGGCTCACCGGCTGCAGCTCTTGTGGTGGATCTATGTTCTTTCATGTCGATCAAGACAAGCTTTCTTTTAGGAATGTGCGGAGGTCTGCGCCGCCGCTATCAGATTGGAGATTATCTTGTTCCCGTCGCCAGCATTCGCGGAGAAGGGACGTCGGATTTCTATTTTCCTCCTGAGGTGCCAGCCCTGGCGAATTTTTTGATGCAGAAGGCTGTCACCGAAGTCCTCGAATTGCAAAAAGCCGTTTATCACATCGGAATCACCTATACGACCAACATGCGTTTTTGGGAGTTTAATGAAGAATTCAAAAGCAGATTGAAAGCAACCAAGGCCCAAGCGATCGAAATGGAGTGCGCAACATTGTTTGCTGCCAGCTACAAACGCAAATTCACCTTAGGTGCTCTGCTTCTCATCTCTGACCTGCCTCTGAACGCCGATGGAATCAAGACGAAACGCAGCTCAGAATCCGTGTACGAGCGCTACATGGCAGACCATGTGGAAAAAGGCGTGACGACTTTAAAAACGGCCCGAAAGATGCAAGAGCAGCATATTAAAGGAGCTTACCATCGCAACATCGGCATGGGTCTGCCAAAAACTTAATTTTCATGCCCTTCGAAGGAGCTTGAGACAGAAATTGCCCTGAGAAAGTAGAAAGACATACTCACCGTTCATATTCATCGCCATCTGGCCATTTAGAATTTGATAACTCCATTTTTCTTCCGATGGATTATATCAAGGTCCAGGATGATAAGAATAATGGAATAAGCCTCATAAAGAGCTAATCTTTAGTACTTATTGTCCAAACTTGTCGAGAAAAGAAGCCTTGGGGAGTGCCTTGTAATAATTTGCCTCCTTTCAAAACTTTAAAAAACACATTGTCTTTTACGTTTGAACTTCCAAACGAATATTTTCCTTCGATAGTTTTCTCAACTTCCTGATAGGAAAATAATTCAATATTGATACTTCTTAGTCCATCAAAAGGGATAGAAAAGGAAATGATGTCATTTTTTTGTTGCATCTTTATAGGGACTTCATTTTTTACCAGACTGCCAAAATGAAATGCCCAATTTTTGTTTGGATCGATTGCTGTAGTAAGAGCAGTCATTTTTCTCCATCAATTGTCTTGTAAATTCAGTATAGCATTTGTTAATTATAAATCAAATAAAATTAATGAATCGTTTGTAAATATTTTTTTGACAAATAAAATTGCGGCTTGTTATGGGGGGAATTAGAGACGTTATTCAAATTTAGAGAACATCTCTTAAACAGGGTGTATCCAAAATGATAGAAATTAAAAACGTTCTTGAAAATTTAAAGAAATATGCTCAAGATTTACCAGATTTAACAGATCCAGAAATCCAAAAGGATAAAATTAAACTAAAGGCATTGGATGCTTTTAAACGGAAAGCATTGGATGCTTTAACAACTTTAGAAAACTCTTTAAAAAATAAAGAATTAGATCTGATAACGTGGAATGAAATTTATGATACAATTCAACCTTATAGTGAATTCGATCTTACCCCACAAGAAGCGACCTTTATGGAAACAATTCAAAACGTTTTTTCCGCTAAAGTTAAACCTTCAAAAGAAAGAGTACAGGATTTACTAACATTTGTAGATAAGAAGCGCGTTGAAAGCCTTTCCTCCCAGTTCAATCTGGAGGAAGCAAAGATAAAGAAGGAATTTCGAGATTACATTCAAGCGTTGAGCAAATCAGGGGAAGAATTTTCTGTATCCGAAGTGATGGAGTATATTCGAGGAAACCGTGTAAATGATCCCCGTCTCTTTCTATCTCTGAAAGATGAATTTAATCTCTTCAAAGAATTGCTAAATGAAAAAATTAAAGAATTGGAAACGGGTTCAGCATCGAAGCCGATGGACCCGATGATTGAGCGTTTAAAAGAATTATTCAAGTTGTGCCAGGAGGAACAATTTACATTTCCAAGCCTTATCCAAAAATCTTCAGAAAAAAAAGATCAATTGGGAACGGTGATTCTTGAACCCGATTTTAAAGATGTTGATAAGGAAGCCATTGAAAGATTGCGGATGCAAAGGCTATTCCGTTTAGAAAATCTTCAGGAAACTTATCAGCGATCCCTTGCAGATCCTAATAATGAAATTACTAATAAGTTCTTTGCTCCTACTTATGCTTGGTATGTAGGATCGGTAGTAGGTGAAGAACGTTGTTTAGAACAAGAGA
>JASHXO010000103.1 GCA_030043495.1 Candidatus Rhabdochlamydia sp. | reverse complement strand
TCGCCGGTGAACGCGAGGGTCTCTTTGACGAATTCGATGCGAATACCTCGACCAGTTAATTCCCGTACAATGCGCCGCAAGTCGTCTAGGTTACGCGCTAGACGATCCATGCTAACCTGAGTAATGGGTTTATTGGATTGAGGTTGAGCAAGATAAAGTAAATTTTTGATGAAAAAAGATCTCTACTTGGTGTAAACCGTTTTGTTGCAACACAACGCATTAACCAAGAGAGATCAAAATGTCAGACCTAACAACCCTATTTTGCAATGTAGATGATTTTTGGAAACAGTTTCGGATCGAATGGGAACAGCATCTGATTGGTTCTGGGAAGGAAAAACGAGGACCAGAACCAGAATTATCAGTTTCGGAAATGATGACCATTGTTATTTTATTCCACCAATCAAATTTCAGAACTTTTAAACATTTCTACGGATACATTTGCGATCATTTCAAACGACACTTTCCAAAACTCATCTGTTATGAACGATTTGTACAAATCAAAAAGGCGTTATTCATTCCCTTATTCGCTTACTTACTTTCCCTCACAGGAAAAGTCACAGGCATCGCCTTCGTTGATTCTACATCAATAGCAGTTTGCCACAACAAACGTATTCGTAGAAACAAAGTTTTTAGAAATTTGGCCAAGAGGGGCAAGACAACTGCTGGCTGGTTCTATGGATTCAAATTGTACTTGATTATCAATGACAAAGGAGAAATTTTGGCTTTTCAATTGACTCCGGGAAATGTTTCTGATGTTTCGATGGTTGAGACGCTTTCTAAAGGTATTTTCGGAAAATTATTCGGGGATAAGGGATACATTTCAGCAGAAATCGGGAGAAAGTTGTTTGAACAAGGACTGCAATTATTCACGACAATAAAATCGAATATGAAACAAAAATTAATGTCAGTTAAAGACAAATTGCTTTTGCGAAAAAGGTCTCTTATCGAAACGGTTAACGATCAACTCAAGAATATTTCACAGATCGAACACACGCGCCACAGAAGCCCACAAAATTTTTTAGTCAATCTGCTGGCCGGAATCGCCGCCTATGATCTTCAACCGAAAAAACCCTCTTTGAATTTAGAGGGGTTGGATAATGCGCTGATGCTCACTTGAAAAACCCATTATTCAGGTTAAAAACAAGGAAAAAATAATGACCACTGAAAAACAATTGAATGCAAACCGCTTAAATACCCTACAGTCCACGGGGCCGAAAACAAATGAAGGCAAAGCGGTCATTTCCTCAAATGCTATGAAGCATGGCATTTTTACCAAGGATTTGATCATCTCTTCCCGCTTCTGTAAAGAAGACGGGGAGGAGTATTTAGAAATATTAACCAATCTGATCAGCTGTCTCACGCCGCAGAATCAAATGGAAAGCTTATTGGTCGAAAAATCGCAATCGATTTTTGGAGACTGCGGCGGGTGATAAGATTTGAAGCAGGAAGCATTGGAAAATGCCTAGAGGAGATTTTTAACGACTTTTACTCCTACTCAAGAAAAACCAACGAGAAAATCAACATAGAAATAGAGGAGAAAAAAGAATATCTCGAGTGGCTCTCTTCTTATGTGGAATGCCTAAAGAGAGGAGAAGTAAGCTTTGATCAGCCCACGTGGAAAGGAGCGGGGATTTTGAGTGAGATTCTCGATGACTTCTATTTCATCATCCGATCTCTAGACAGCATCCCTTACGCCGAGAAAGAGAAGCTGCAGTACGATCGTGATCATTTTGCCAAGTTGAAGCTACTTCTCGAGAAGAAAGGATATTCTTCAAAAAAAGAAATTTCGGCCAAACTTATTGAAGTCTATGCCAAGCACAGAGAACGGATCGAAAATGAAATTGCCGAGTTAGAGCAGAAACGGCTCGAAAACATCGAAGGCGATAAACTCAACAGCCTGCTCGGAATCATTCCCCAAGAAGATAGTACAGATAAGATTTTGAAATATGAGCGTTCTATGCAAAAGTCCATTTTTCAAAATCTCTTTCTCTTAAAGAAGTTGCAAGGATCGTTCTGAAAATGGGTTTGTTTTGGAAAAAACTTTAGTGTTTTGCTTCCTCTTTATAGCTGAAATTGGGTTGGCCCTGGACAAGAGGGATAGGCCTCAGATATAAATGGTGTATGGTCAGTAAGATATCATTTGTGCTTCTTTTGTTGCTGAGCGCATGTTCTTCAGATTCTGAGAAGAACTCTTCAAAATCTTTATATCAATTTTATAATGAGCACCTCTTTTTTGATCTAGACAAAGAAGTAGAGAGAAATTCTTGCTCCATACAGGGTTCGATTCCTGCTTGGCTATCGGGGACGCTTTTGAGAAATGGCCCGGCAAAATTTTCTGTCGGAGGAGAAAAGAGGGTCAGTTGGTTCGATGGCCTTGCTATGCTTCATGCTTTTGAGTTTAGTCCAAAGCAAGTACTCTACAGCAATCGCTTTTTGCGCTGTGAGCAATATTACATTATGGTGAAAGAAAAAAGCTTGAATTTTTCGGGATTTGCTCAAGACCCTTGTCCGGTCGTGTTCAAAAATCAAACCTCTCGGTTTATTCCCAAAGATATGAAAAATGTTGAATCTGCTTCTGTAACAATTCAAGACTACGCTGACATGATGGTAGCATTAACAGAAGCTCCTCTGCCTGTGGTATTTGATCCAAAAACTCTGGATACAATCGGAAATTTCCAATACAGCGACCAGTTGCCAAAATCTCAGATTTGGGAGTCAGCTCATGCTCAGCACGATCTTGAAGCGGGAGAGACATTCAATTATTTGATTGAGTTTGGAGAGAAAAGTTTCTATGTCATTTGGAAAATGAAAGATGGATCACCAGCACGTGAAGTGGTCAATAAAATCCCAGTCGATCTTCCGGCATACATGCATAGCTTTGCTCTCACAGAGAGATATCAGATTTTGGTGGAATTCCCTTTTGTTGTGAATCCTATCGATTTAATCCATAGGACAAAACCTCTCATTTTCAATTATACATGGAAACCTGAGAGAGGAACGACTTTTTACATCACAGAACGCTCGACTGGACAGCTTATTGCTCAAATCAAAGACGATCCCTTTTTTGCTTTCCATCATGTCAATGCCTACGACAAAAACGGAAAAATTTATATCGATATCGTGACAGAGCCAAATGCAGACATTATGGGAGTGATTACGGAAACGGTTACAAGTCCCAAAAAAATCTTGGAATCTGGAAAGACGAAGCTTCAGCGATTTACCATTGATGTGACTACCAAAACTCTTTCAAAAGAGACGATCTTTAATGAGACGCTAGAAATGCCCCGTGTGCCAGCGGATAGAACTGCGCATGAATATCGATATTGCTATGCAATCGACGCTGAGTTTCCAAATTCTATAAACGATGTCCGACCTCTCTACAAGATCGATGTGAATGCCGGGACTGCTCAAAAGTGGGCACAAGCTGGATGCTTTCCTGGAGAGCCAATTTTTGTCCCTCGTCCAGATGGGCAAGATGAAGATGATGGTGTTGTGTTGTCAGTCATATTAGATTTGGTGAATCATACCTCGTTTTTATTGATTTTAGACGCTCGGGATTTGACAGAATTAGCCAGAGCAAAAGCTCCTCATGCTATTCCGGTTGGACTTCATGGATTTTGGAATCTATAGCATTCGCTTAATGAGAAAAACGTCGAGGCCGCAAGGTAGGTAAGTAGTGGAAAATTTATGGAAAATCGTTAGCGGAGCCCCTTGGTGGGTATACGTTCTTTTTGCTTACCTCGTGAGCATCGGCATTAAATCGACCAAACCTCGCACAGTACCGGTAAAGAGAGTGGTTTTATTGCCTCTGTTATTTGTGGCATGGTCTTTCTACAATCTTTACACGCGGCTCGTCTTAGGATATACGTCGTTGTTTCCATTATGGGTAGTTTTTCTTGCAATAGGCGCTTATTTCGGAATAATGGAGGTGCGTGATTGGAAAATCTCCAAAGATCGCCACAAAGGTGAGATAACGATTCCTGGAAACTACTCTATGTTGATACTGATTCTTCTTATTTTTGTTTTAAAATTTTTCTGGGGTTATTTCTATGCCACCCATACGACTATTTCTTACTGGGCCTACTTTTGGGACATTCTTACGTCTTCTTTAGTCACTGGGTTTTTTGTCGGGCGCGCATGGTTCTTCTTTAAACGGTATCAAGGAAAAAATTGATATACCGTTTACATGCGCAGGATCGAAAGCGTTTAAATAGCCATGTAAAACAAGGTAAATTTCCTCTGTTCAAATAAACCGCTTTTTTAATTTTGTATTTCCAAAAAATGTATTGCATTGGCACCCCAGGGCTAACGCATGAAGATTTTACTTGATATCTTGATCTAAAAAAATGGTATGGTCATTGCTCTTATTTTCATAGAGGGGTACCATGACCACACTTATGTCAGAATCATCGATTGTAATCGCATTTTCAAAACTTACTGATCCTAGAAAACCTCGTAACCGTCTGTACACGCTAGAGGACATTATTTGCACCGCAATACTTGCCACTCTGTGCAGATGTGAAGACTATGACGAAATAAGCGACTGGACCGATGCAAATTTAGATTGGCTACAGTCATTGGGTCTATGTGCTGAGGGTGCTCCATCGCACGACACCTACGAACGGTTTTTCAGGCATCTTGATCCCTGCCAATTTCAAAAATGCTTCTTAACTTGGACTGAATTACTCCGAGGAAAACTGGGAGGCACAATCGCTATAGATGGAAAGACCTTGTGCAATTCCCGCGATATTGAAAAAGGCCCTCTGCATTTGGTCAGTGCTTTTGCCACCGAATATTCGTTGGTGTTAGGTCAAGTAAAGACAGCTGGTAAGGGTGGAGAGCTTGCAGAGATACAACAATTGCTCGATATTTTAGACCTCCGAGGAGCAGTGGTTACGATAGATGCTGGTGGATGCCACAAGGTCGTAATGGAAAAGATTATTGAGAAGAAAGGTGACTACGTCGTTTGCCTCAAGGGCAACCAAGGCAGGCTCCACGATGAGGTTGAGAATTACTTCTTACAAGCAATGGTAATAACTCCAGAAGAATCTGGTTGCGCATATTGGAAAACAGAAGAAACTACCCGTGGACGTATAGAGATAAGGGAGGTGTGGGCCAGTGATGACATTGACTGGTTGCCACAGAAGGACGATTGGGCAGGACTCCGTTCATTAGTATGTGTTAAGAGAACCACCGTAGAAAAAGGGATTACAAAGCAACAGACTCGACACTTTATTTCCAGCCTCCAGGCGGAAGCTAAACATCAGGGACAAATCATACGTGGGCACTGGGGTATTGAGAATCGTCTACATTGGCAATTGGATGTCACATTCCGTGAAGATTACAGTCGAGTTAGAAAGGACAACGGCGCTGAGAATCTGTCTGTACTTAGGAGATCCACAATTAACATATTGAGAAATGATGATGGTTCTAAGATAAGCCTTAAGCGGCGGCGACTTCGGGCAAGCATGAATCGTGACTACTTATGTAAGTTGATGGGTGCAAAATAAAATCTTCATGCGTTAGCCCTGATTGGCACCCTGATATTGAATCAGGTAAAATGCCTCTTTTGAAAAGAGGATGTATGGTTTTTGTAAAAGCTAAAAGTGGACCTCCAAATTGCGGTGATCCGGACAGCTTGTTCACGGTTCAATATTTCGATGGAGAAGGAAATATGACAATTCGAGGAGGGGGAACTGTAGCATGGAGATGTAATAATCCTGGAAATCTCAGAGCTAGCCCATATAGCAAGAGTGCCAAGAGGCGAGCGATTGGGACTGCTGGGTATGGAGAAAATGAATACGCAGTCTATCCCGATTACGAAACGGGTCACGAAGCATTGGTCGTGATGCTGAAAGGGGGAATCTACTCTCCTCTGACTTTACGGGAAGCGATGATTCGATATGACAAGCCGAATCCCAATTATGTCAATATTATCGTGGATAAGACAGGCTTAGACCCTGAACGCAAAGTCAAATCATTGAATGATCAGGAATTCAAAGCTTTTTGGCAGGCGATTGAGAGTACAGAAAAATGGAAGGTGGGCAAAGAAGACTTCATAGAAAAATGGGTGATCACAAGCGTGCACATGAAACGAGGGGTGATTTCTGAGTACTGTATTCGCCAAAATGGGAACGATGTTTGGATGTCCAAGCAAGAAGCTATAACTCTTGCTCAAGAATGGAAAATCCATGCTATTGTTGTGCATTGTTCAAATGGTATGATGTATTTGAGGCCTGAATATCATGCAAAACGGTTTCGTGAGATGGTTTGCTAGCTTTCTGTTATGTTTTTGCTCTTCTACCTTCTGCTTCAGCGAAGAAGATTGCTTGTGGGAGGGTGATACCTCGTTGGTTTTACCAACAGGTGAGCCTGAGCACCTAGTCTCAATGACAGGAGAGTTGGCTTTAAGAATATTGGATAGAGACTCAGAAAACCCAGAACTTGGAACTGTCGATCGCTTTGTTATAAAGATGGACGCAGAATCATTTGAGGTTGCCTGCAGTACACCTGTGCGCTCAGCTTTCCATTCACCTGAATCGATTCGGGAAAGTTTAAGGTGTCAAGAATTGGAGTTGACGGGCGACTTTGACGAGGAATGGCTACGCGAACATCTTGGCCAAACCGTGACGCTCTCGGGCTATTTGTGGCATGCCCATACACATCATCATTACACTCCCGTGATGATGGATACAGACCCTTGGTTTAAGTAGCTTAATGGTGCAATGGCGGTGCAACGAACTTCCTATTGCACCGTCAAAATCCGACAAAATCCAGTTGTATCCAACAGCGATCTCCTTTATACTCATGTTCATAGCGATTGGGTGAAACTGGATAAAATAGACTTCACCCTCCCTTTTAATGAGAGGCTCGAAGTGAGCGGCATGCTTGCCGCGAACCGGAACGGGCCCATCAAGTCTCAAATCCATCACTCCACAAATCAGGGAGCATCTTGGGTCTCATAGAATAGAAAAATGCTTCCATATTGTATTGGCAAAAGGTTTTTCCTCGTCAATGTTTTGTCCTGGGTGACTCATTTTTGCCTCCAAAAATTTGGTTGAAGGCTAAATGTTTGCTTGATGATTGACAGTCTATCAACTGCTTCGTTATTCCAACCTCGATGCTAAAC
>JASHXO010000102.1 GCA_030043495.1 Candidatus Rhabdochlamydia sp. | reverse complement strand
GATTCCTCCTATCTTAATCAGCTCGAAACCATTTTGGCTTATGACCTCAATTTTAACGGTTCCACAAAAATCTCTCCGAAAAGCCCAGAAAAAGAACAGCTTCTTTCTTCCAAGGACCATTCGATTGCTTTTAACTTATCTGTGTGGAAAAATTTTGGAATTTCTTATGCAATTCGCTGGCACGTCACAGACCGCATTCTGTCGCTTGCTGTTTTCAATTCTCAAAATGGGTCGCTTAAAACTTTTCCAGGCGTTGTCCTATCAGGAGACTTAAGTCAGGACAGGCGCCAAATTCACAAACTCGCCGATGGGATACACAAAGTTTTATTTAATAATGAGGGCGTTGCAAATACTCGAATTCTATTCTCATATCAAACAAAAAATCCTCATACTGATGGTTCCGAGTGGGCTGCAGAAATTTGGGAATGTGATTGGGATGGGGCAAACGCCAGGCAGCTTACGCATGATGGAAGCTACAGCGTGACTCCAGTGATTGTTCCCCATAACAACCGCTATAACAATGACCATTTCCTTTATGTTTCTTATAAAATGGGACAGCCAAAAATTTATCTCGGCTCTTTAAAAGGGGGCGAAGGAAAGCGGTTGATTGATTTGCGCGGCAACCAGCTTCTGCCAACAATTTCCCCAAAACGCGATAAAGTCGCTTTCATATGCGATGCTGGCGGAAGGACCGATCTTTTCATGCAACCCTTCAACCCAGAGAGCGGCGAAATTAGTAAACCTGTACAACTTTTTTCTTATCCTCGCTCGACACAAGCATCGCCAACATTCAGTCCAGATGGTTCCAAGATTGCCTTCGTCTCCGACAAAGATGGAGGAATGCGGATCTACGTCATTCCTGCCATCCCTTCCGACAAGCGCGCCAATGCCGTGATGATTAGCAAGCAAAATCGGGAAAATTCCTGTCCCTGTTGGTCCCCCGATGGAACAAAATTAGCCTATAGTGCTAAAACAAATGGAATACGGCAGATATGGATATATGACTTCGGCTTAAGCGAGGAATGGCAGCTGACTTCTGGAACAGGCAATAAGGAAAACCCCTATTGGGCTCCGAACAGCAAACACATTGTCTTCAATTCAACGGATGCTTCAGGTTCGGAACTTTACATTGTCAACTTGAATCAACCTGAGGCGACAAAAATCAGCAGAGGCCCCGGAAAAAAACATTATCCGACATGGGGTGCTCGCTAACACATTATTTTTATGGAGAAAACAAATGAAACATACTCGAATCCTCAATACTCTGATCTGTGCAATAGTATGCGGCCTTATCACAGGATGCAAAAAAAACAATGCTGGAGGTGTCTGGGACGATAATTCAACTGCAGGAAACTACAAAGGCAGCGCGCGCTCTTTATGGGGCAATGAAGATAATTCCGGGGATGATTTCTTCGGACCAAACAATGAAGATTTCATCAGCCTCAAAGATGAAGATTTGCGTTCTCAATTTGCTGACGGCGCCATCCCTCAGCCTAAAACTTCTCCTGGAGAACCTGGAAGCGGTATTCCTAGCCTCGATAGTTTCCGCACCCCAACAGGCGCTGAAGCTGCGATTTTCAAAAATGTTTATTTCAATACCGATGACCATATTTTACGCGGCAAAGAATACTCAAATATCGTCGACCGAATTGCAACCTATTTGAAATCTCATGAAAATGTTTACCTTTTCATTTCAGGACATTGCGATGAACGCGGGCCTGAAGCGTACAATCTTTCTTTAGGGGCAAGACGCGCCAATTATATCCGTTCCCTTCTCGTCCAAAAAGGAGTTGATCCTGAAAAGATCCATACCGTGTCTTATGGCAAGGAACGACCTACAGACCTTGGACATAGTCAAGAAGCGTGGGCGAAAAACCGCCGTGGTGAATTTCGTATTTATCAAAAGTAGTTTGTTTCAAGGTTGACTGATGCGGCAATTTATCTTTCTTTTAACAGTCCTTTCTTGCACGCTCCCGCTTTATGCGAGACCTCAATCGGGGTTTTACACGAATCCCGAGCTAGATGAGCTCCGCATTGAGCTTGACGATTTCAAACATGCCCTTAAAACTGTCCAAGTCGATCTTGGCCTTCTCGATGAGCGTTTAAAGAAACAAGATAGCTCTCTGAGCCAAGTTAGGGGGCGGGCCCAAGGGAAAGATTCAAATTCGTTGAGTCTGCTCACAGCACAAGTCAATGCCTTAGAAAAAAAAGTTTCTGGACTCGAAAAGACTTTGGAAAAAGCGGCAAATGATTTGAGGACTTTAAGCATCGCTTCAACGCAAGTCCTGAACAAAATTCAAGAAGTTGAGCAAAATCTTTTATCTCACGAAAAGCGCCTTGATGAAGTTGTCAAACTTAAAGGCACGTTGACAAGCATTTCTAAAGCAATCAGTCAGCGCCCCTCGGGCGATACACCATCATCAATGAAAACTTATCGCATTAAAGCAGGCGATTCATTAGAAAAGATCGCGCGCGCCAACCACACTTCTGTCGAGATCATCCGAAAGCTCAACAATCTTACCAACGATAAAATCGTCGTCGGACAAGAACTGAGGCTCCCTGATGACCCAACTTGATCAACGCTTTGGCAGCATTGGCATATTCGATTCTGGATTTGGAGGCTTGACAGTCATGCGAGCTATCCGCGAGCTCATGCCTTTTGAAAATATTATTTACTTCGGCGACACTGCCCGTCTTCCTTACGGTAGCAAAAGTTCGGAAACGATCTTAAGGTATTCTTTAGAGAACGCTTCTTTTCTTAGTACACAAGGAATTAAAGTCCTTGTCATCGCTTGCAATACTTCCTGTTCTGCAGCGTTAGAGCAAGTTCGCAATTCTTCAGATATCCCTGTCATCGGCATTACTGAACAAGGAGTTGAAGAAGTGACTCGATTATTTAGCCATGGCAAAGTTGCTATTCTCGGCACTCGGGCCACAATCACTTCCGGAGTCTACCAACACCAAATCCTTTCGCGCAGCAGCAACCTCGAACTCTATTCAATCTCTTGTCCTTTATTTGTTCCTTTGGTCGAAGAAGGTTATGTGGAGCACCCGATGAGCGCGCTTGTTGTTCAAGAATATCTACGACCCCTAAAAAATCGCGGAATTAATGGTGTATTGCTTGGCTGTACTCATTATCCTCTTCTGCAATCGACTATCCAGCATGAATTGGGAACAGAAGTTCTTCTTATCGATCCCGCCATTGCCTGTGCCGGAAAAACCCGGATGGTCCTCGCGGAAAAAACCCTTCTTAATCCTTCCACTTGTCTTCCGCACTATCAATTTTTCGTTTCGGATGACCCCGAAAAATTTCGTCTGCTCGGAAAAACCTTTCTCAATTATCCCATCGAGCATGTTCAGCAAAAGTTGGTCAATTGCATCAATCAAACACTCCACTCAATAAATTATACTGTTTAATTCTTGGCTAGGCTGAAACAATGCTTATTATTTTTTTGTCCAAGATAAGTAAAAGGAATAATTTCATATTTTCTAAAAACGTAGATTTGCCCTTCTTTTAATTCACTTATTGCGTTGACGGTATCAACATACTCGTCAAACAACAAACTGCCATCTACATATTTTTTTAACTCTACATCATCAAAGTTCAATTCTTCAGGAACATCAATTTTTACTTTTTGATCGGAGATAAATTCAGAAATGGGTTTATTTTCACACTCTTCCCATTTGCTGCGGAAGGTTCTATTTATTTTTTCTAATTCAGTTTTCATTACGTCATAGGATTGAATTTTTAAGAATCTATAATGAATTTCTTGAGGATGCAAGCACAAGGTGCG
>JASHXO010000101.1 GCA_030043495.1 Candidatus Rhabdochlamydia sp. | reverse complement strand
TGATCCAGAAGGGAAAGCTAGGATTAAAATGGCGGCTGATGCTTGGATCAGAAAAGATGCCGCCTAAAGCAATGGCGATAATAAAGCTCAATCCTCCGATTGCGCCAATTTGCCCAAAGTTTTTGGTGCGGCTCGCATCATCTGGGCTCATATCGGCAATGGCGGCTAAGCAAAGCGTCAAGTTTCCTGCAAAAAGGCCAGTGCAAAAACGGCTAATAAAAAGCCCGATAAAAGAGTTTTCCATCATACTGACAGAGGTGAAGGTGTAGCCGATCGCCGTTCCTAAAATGGTGATATAAAATGCCCTTTTTCTTCCAAATCTGTCCGAAAATTGACCAATCAAAGGAGCACCAAAAAACTGTGCTAGTGGAAAAGCGCCGATCAAAATGCCGAGGAGAATAGTCCTTTCTGAATAAGATAAAATCGGATGGGTGGACTTGAGGATATAAGGCGTAAAAATGGGGTAAACGATTGCCAGCCCAAAATTATCCAGGAAATAAGTGAGCAGGACAGGAAAAAGAGAACGCTTTCGTTTCTGTTCCTCAAACACAACCTAACCGGGCCTCTGTAGTATCAGCCCTTCACCATAGGAAGGATCGAAGAGGAAGTCAAGACCGAAGATTCCCATGCTTTTCGTTAAATAGCATTGGCCGTCATTTTTTTCCCCGTTGGAATCGCAGCAGGCTCTTCTCGGAACCGATAGCCAACACCACGCACAGTTTCGATCCAATCAAAATTTGGACCGAGTTTTTTTCGAAGCGAAGCGATGTGAACATCGATATTGCGATCGACGATAAAAGCATCATCATTATGGATATCGTCCAACAACTGATTGCGAGTGAGAACTTTCCCTCGATTAGTGAGCAAACGGCGCAAGATGCCAAACTCTGAAAGCGTGATTGTGATGATTTTATCTCCTTTGCGCAGTAAATAACGGTCAACTTCCAGAGTAAATTCTCCAAAAGTGATCACTTTGGGAGCTTTTTCAGGTTCCTTGCTGCGACGAAGGACAGCTTTAATGCGAGAGAATAGCACCTTGGGAGAAAAAGGCTTGGCGACATAGTCGTCAGCGCCAAGCTCTAATCCCAGTACCATGTCGAGTTCCTCCCCTTTTGCTGTTAAGATGATCACAGGAATTGTCCTTAACTCGGGATTGCTCTTGATTTTACGACAGACATCGAATCCGTTCTGGCCTGGCAACATAATATCGAGGATCACAAGATCGGGCTTTTCGCGCTCAATGGCCCGATATCCATTGATGCCATCGACCTCAACATGCATTTTGTAACCAGAGGCTTCCGCTTGGAGCTTAATCAAAGCGGCGATATCTTCTTCATCTTCAATCAGCAGAATTCTCTTTTTATGGCTCATTGATATTTCCTCGATTCATGATTGTGCTTTCCTAATTCAACATAGAAATTAATTTTTTTTCACGCATTTTTGTGAAAAAGATTGCTCCCTATGAATGAACCACTCTCAAAGGTCTTATGTCTAAGAGTGTGTTTGTGAAAATTGCTTTTCGCGCCTTTTTTTGCAGGTTTTAATGCTGCTTCTAAGCACATACTTAAATAAAGTAGGGCAAGAAGCAGCCTATGGTAATTTGTAAACATGCTCTAATTAAACTCTAATTAAAACATCTTGCCAAGGCAGGTTCTGAAGAGTAAAAGAACTATTATGTTCTGATATACACATTAGGAGCCTTCCATGCGATCTACACTTTTTATTTACGTGATTGGAACGATCATGGTGACCAGCTGTGAAAATAAAGCTGAGACGGGAGCTTTGGTCGGTGCCGGTGTCGGTATCGGAGCCGGCGCGCTGATCAGCCCAACCCCAGCTGGTGTTCTGATCGGAGGCGCTGCAGGCGCAATCGGTGGAGCTCTTATTGGAGCAGCCCTGGACTCTTCCGATCGTGACACATTGCGGCAGGAATCTCCCCGGACGATGAATAAGATCGACCGAGGAGAGCAGCTCTCGATGAAAGACATCGAAAAAATGTCGCAAGCAGGAATTAGCGATGACAAAATCATCGGAGCGATCCATTCGACTGGCAGTGTTTACCATCTCTCTACAAGCGATGTTCAAGAGCTCAAGGACAATGGCGTATCTCAACGCGTGGTCGATTACATGCTTCAAACTCCTTATCAATAAATCTCCAATAGCGGCCTGTTTTTCATTGAGAAAAACAGGCCGCTCGCTAAAATCGAACCACTACTGAGATATCTCTATGACAACAACCGAAGAGTCCTTAAAAATAAATCCGCATTCTCCTTTTAATCGCTCCTCATTAGATGAACGGATCGATCAGTTCTGCAATGAAGCGTTAGAAGATTTCAAACAAGTCACGCGTCAATATGCGTTATTTCATATCACCTTTTTTTCGATAGCAGTCCTAGAACTTGCAGCTTTCGTCCTTTTCTTTTCTTTTCTCACAAAGACAACAATATTTGCCTTTTCGCTGGCAGGATTATTTCTCACTGGTTTCACTTATTTTGTCCTCTTGTTCTACTTTCAAGCTA
Source organism: Candidatus Rhabdochlamydia sp. (assembly GCA_030043495.1). Lineage (GTDB taxonomy): Bacteria > Chlamydiota > Chlamydiia > Chlamydiales > Rhabdochlamydiaceae > CAJCIW01. Next base: position 497 of record JASHXO010000101.1, on the reverse strand, counting down.
AAAAGCCCAACCAACTTCTGGAAGTCAGGACTAATTTTCTCGAATCCTCCCGTTCGATGCTCCCTTTTGAAAAAAATACTGCTGAGCACCATCTTGCTCTTGCCGCAGGTTTAGGACGCCTGCTTTCCAATCTTCATCGGCTGGAGTATTCTTATTATACAGTGCCTGCTTCGTTTAAAACTCTTTCTCCGCTGATGCAAAAATTCAGTGCCTGGACTCATTGGAAAGACCTGCATCAGATGAAAGAACTGCTACTCTTGAAGATTATCAAACAGCAAATCGAGCTCATCAAACTAAAGCCGACTGACCTTGAAGCCCATGCCTATCTTGCCAATTCCTACCATACACTTTCTCAACTCTATATGGACCCGCGGGAACTTTATCCTGATGAAGAACACTTTTGGATTTCTCCAGATTACGCCGGCTTAGAAATGTTGGAAAAATTCAAACAAGCATCTTTTAGGGCCATTGAAGAGTACAAAATCCTCGATTTCTAT
>JASHXO010000100.1 GCA_030043495.1 Candidatus Rhabdochlamydia sp. | reverse complement strand
AAGCTTTAGAAGGGCCGCCTAAAACTTTTAATTACACCCAAGCAGTCTCAAAATTTGACAAAAAATCCTTCAAAAAGCGAACACTTCTACTTTGCGGATAGGTTCATAAAGATGACTCAAAAACTTCTAGGAAATATTTCAAAAGGGTTTGTGTTTGTGTTAAGTGCTCCTGCTGGGACAGGCAAGACGACCTTGGTTCGGATGCTGGCTCAAGAATTTCCTTGTATTTATGAGAGCATCTCCAGCACGACGCGTCCTCCTCGCCCAGGCGAGGTCGATGGTAAAGATTATTATTTCCTCTCTAAAAAAGAGTTTGAGGACAAAATCAGACAAGGAGATTTTCTTGAATATGCCGAAGTTTTTGGATATTATTATGGGACTTCGTGGGCCCATGTCCTTGAACAGCAAGAAATGGGCAAGCATGTCTTCCTGGTGATCGATACGCAGGGAGCAATGCAGTTGAAGAAGAAAAATTTTTCTGCGGTGTATATTTTCCTAAGCCCGCCTTCCCTTGAAGAGCTCAGAGAGCGGCTTATCAAACGCAAGACGGAAAATATGAAAGCGATTGAGAAAAGGCTTTCTTGGGCAAAAGCCGAAATTGAGATGATGGCAAATTACGATTACCACATTGTCAATGACAACTTAAACCAGACGTATATCGTTTTACGGAGCATCGTGATCGCCGAAGAGCACCGCGTACAAAAAAAGGATCAATAATATGAAAGAATATACAACGACAAGAGAGCAGCTTACGAATCAAAGCTTGCGTGGATTGTTCAAGAACAACTTTGAATTGGCCAATCAGGCAATTCGTTTAGCGCGCTTCTATATCAAATCCGGACACGAAGTCACGATGGGCAAACTGCTCAACGAAATCAAACGCAATCCAAGCGAGCAATACCTCAAAGACCTCCAGAAAATGGAAGAAGAGGAAGAAGAAACGACCGAAAAAGTATAAATTCCATGCGACCGAAGGTTCTGATTACATCTGCACTTCCTTACGCGAATGGACCGCTTCATTTTGGCCATATCGCCGGCGCTTATCTTCCCGGCGATTGCTATGCACGTTATGAACGTCTAAAGGGGAGTGACGTGCTCTATATTTGCGGCTCCGATGAGTACGGTATTGCTATCACTTTAAGCGCCGAAATAGCGGGCAGAACTCCAAAGGAGCACGTTGATTACTATAATGAAGTTTTAAAAACCTTCTTTTCTCAGCTTAATTTTTCTTTCGATCATTATTCTCGCACAACTTGGCCTGGACATACAAAGACGACCCAACAATTTTTCCTTGATTTGTTAAATGATGGTTATATCGAGGAAAAAGTCACGGAACAGCTCTATTCGGAAAAAGATAACAAGTTCCTCGCCGACCGTTACGTAATTGGGACCTGCCCCAAATGTGGGTTTCCCGATGCCCGCGGCGATGAATGCCAAAAATGCGGCGCCAGTTATGAGGCAACAGATCTTATCAACCCGCGTTCGAAGCTTACCGGCTCTTCTCTAGAGCGAAAGCTCACGAAGCATTGGTTTATGCGCTTTGATCTTTTTAAAGACAGGCTCAACGATTGGATCTCCAAAAAATCTTGGAAGCCCAACGTTGTTAATTTTGCCAAGATGTACATCAACGAACTTAAACCGCGTGCGATCACTCGCGATATGGAGTGGGGAGTTCCACTTCCGATCCCTGGCACGGAAGGAAAAGTTCTTTACGTTTGGTTTGATGCTCCTATTGGTTATATTTCCGCCACTCAAGAATGGGCACAGTTAAAAAACAAACCCGATGCATGGAAAGATTACTGGCTGGATCCTAATACAAAACTCGTGCAGTTCATCGGCAAAGACAATATTCCGTTCCATGCTGTGTTTTTTCCTGCGATGATCATGGGGCAGAACACGACTTACAAACTCGTCGATGAACTTCCTGCTAACGAATTTTATAATCTTGAAGGACGGCAATTCAGTAAGTCGGAAGGTTGGTATATCGACCTTGAGTCCTTCTTCAAACAATTTACTGCAGACCAAATCCGTTATGCGATCGCTTCCAATGCTCCTGAAAACCAGGATTCCGAATTCACTTGGAAAGACTTCCAGGCGCGTTGCAACAACGAACTTCTTGGCAAATACGGCAACTTGGTCAATCGCACGCTGGTCTTTGCCTACGCGAATTGTGAAAGAAAAGTCCCCGAGATCAAACATCTCCATGAACAGGATCAACAGTTTTTAAATAAAGTTCATGAGCTCGCAAAAGAAGCCGATGAAGCTTTTTCGCATTTCCGTTTACGCCGTGCATCGCAGGTCGTCATGGAACTTGCGCAACTCGGCAATGTCTATTTTGACGCTAAAAAGCCCTGGATTGCTGCCCGAAGCGCTGTGACCCATCAAGATATGGCTAATACCATAGCCTGCTGTCTGGAGTGCTTGAAAGTGCTCGCCTTGATCTCTTTTCCCATCATCCCTGAGACCGCGGAAAAAGTCTGGAAAATGCTTGGGTTTAAAACCGTGCTCGAAAGACAAAAATGGGATGAAGCGGCGACAGCAATGTTGCTCACTGGACAAGCCATTCTGGAACCGAAAATCCTTTTTACTAAAATCGAGGATGATGTGATTCAAAAAGAGATTGAAAAACTCAATGAAATGGCAGCGAAAGCCAAAGCTTCCTCTACTCCTGCTGCTCACAAAGAGCAGATCTCGATTGATGACGTGCGCAAACTCGATTTGCGCGTCGCAAAAATTCTCCACGCCGAGCGTGTGCCCAAAAGCAGAAAGCTTCTCAAGCTGACTGTTGAATTAGGCACCGAGCGGCGCGCCATTGTCGCCGGCATCGGTGAAAAAATGGATGATATTACATTGCTCATTGGCAAACAGATCGCTGTTGTCGCCAACCTCAAGCCCGCCGTCCTGATGGGCATTGAAAGCCAAGGTATGATCCTTGCCGCCGACACTCCTGAAGGCCTCGAATTGCCCCATTTTTACAAAGCAAAGCCCGGTTCGGAAATTCGCTAAACGTCGTTCACTCAGTCTTTTATGATTATTGTTTATTAATATAAATAATTTTATTAAAAACGGTTTATCTTATATGACATATTCTTCTACTTTAAACAATACAATGTTGGGCTGAGAACGAAGCTCGGCTTCCAACTTAATCCCAGGCCTTAAGACTTGGGTTCATTCATTGCTTTTGGCGATAAAAATTGACAAAGCGTTTGTTTTAGCCCCGTGTGGCGCTTCAAAACTTCTTCATTGTGGATGGCGATCGCCAGCGCTTTTTTAGTTCCTACGAAAACGACCCGTTTTTTCCCACGTGTCAGGCCGGTATAGAGCAAATTCCGGAAAAGCATTTTGAAATGGGAAGTGTGCATGGGGATGATCACGCAAGGACATTCACTTCCCTGGTATTTATGGATCGAGACGGCGTATGCTAAAATCAGTTCATCGATCTCGATAAAATCATACGGAACGATTTTGCCTTCAAAGCCTACTTTCAAAGTCTGATCGGCAAGGTCGATCTCAATGATCTTTCCCACATCGCCGTTGTAAACTTCTTTTTCGTAGTTATTGCGGATCTGCATGACTTTGTCGCCGACATGAAAACAGCGTCCAAAACGAAACAGGGGAGTTGGAGATGGATTAAGCTGTTGCTGCAACATTGTGTTGAGATTTTCGCTGCCGATCAGGCCGCGCTTCATCGGCGATAAGACTTGTATGTCGTCAAACCGGTGAAACCGATGCGACTTTGGCAGCCGGTTGGCGATGAGATCAAGGATAATTTTCACGACATCTTCGGGATTTTCAGCTTCAATGAATTGAAAATCTCCGTGCGGATGAAAAGAAATGTCGGGAAATTCACCATGGTTGATGCGATGCGCGTTGGTGACAATCAGTGAGCCCGCAGCTTGGCGAAAGATCTTTTTGAGCTGTGCCACAGCAATTCTTTCTGATTGGATCAGGTCTTTAAGCACATTGCCTGGCCCAACACTGGGCAATTGATCGACATCGCCAATAAAAATAACGCGCGCTTCAGCAGGAATGGCTTTTAACAGATGATTCATGAGCTGGGTGTCGATCATGCTTGCTTCATCGACAATAAACAGATCGCAGGAGAGCGGATTGTCTTTGTTGCGTTTGAATTTGCCGTTAGCGAAATCAATCTCCAGCAAGCTATGGATCGTGGAGGCTTTTTTCCCTGTGATCTCCGTCATCCGTTTCGCGGCCCTCCCTGTCGGAGCTGCCAGAAGAATTCGCGAGGTGATTTTTTCCGAAATCGCCAAGATCGCTTTAGTGATCGTGCTTTTCCCTGTTCCCGGACCGCCAGTGACAATAAGCACTTTCTCTTGGACTCCTAGCCCAACTGCGACCTTCTGCTCATGGGCAAGCTCGATCTTCAACTGGTGCTGTACCCATTCGAGGGCTTTTTCGACATTGACAGAGCGGATGCGGCAAGGAGATAAGGTTAATCGCGCCAGTTCTCTGGCAATTCCGATCTCGGTTAAGAAAAGCGGTTTGACCCAAACGATGTCATTTTGTTTGACGAGATCTTGTTTTTTAACAAGAGCTTGGATTCTTTTTTCGATCAGCTCTTTTGGCACTGCAAGGATCTCTTCGACTTCAGGAATGAGCTCTTGCAGCGGAAAACACACATGTCCACCATTGGAAAGCTCCCATAAAGTATGTTCGATTCCGGCATCGATTCGTGCGGGTGAATCCGTTGGGATGCCAAGGCCTTGAGCGATGGAGTCGGCTGTTTTAAAACCGATTCCATGAATCTCTTTAGCGAGCTGAAAGGGGTTGGTGCGCACCTTTTCAATGCTCTTTTCGCCATAATTTTTAAAGATCTTTTGAGCATAAGAGGGGCTGACGCCATGGCCACGCAAGAAGATCATCACTTCACGGATCGATTGCTGCTCTTGCCAGCAAGCTTTAATCTTTTCCACGCGTTTACCCCCAATGCCGGGCACCTCTAAGAGCCGATCAGGGGACTTGTCGATGATTTCAAGGGTGTCTAAACCAAAACATTTGACAATCCTCTCCGCATAGACCGATCCAATGCCCTTGATCATCCCTGATTCGAGATATTTTTGAATTCCTAGG
>JASHXO010000099.1 GCA_030043495.1 Candidatus Rhabdochlamydia sp. | reverse complement strand
TTGAAGAATGGACGTCGTTGCTCAGAAAAGGGGTGGAGGAATGGTGGGAAACTGTCATTGCTAAATTCGAAAGCAATGGTATTTAACGCTCATCTTCAAAAGAAAGTCGAAAGAGGATCGACGTCGATAAAAAGACGGCAATCCTCTTCTTTTTTTACTAGGGACTGAATAAGAATTAATAATCGTCCTAATTTTTCTGTTTTGATCAAAAATTGAAAGCGAAAATCTCCTTTGACCTTGGCATGGCCGCAAGGCACGATCGGGAGCATTGCAAAGTGGGGAGGCAATTGCCGGATCAGTCGTTCGCGTAAAGCCGTCGCAGCATTTTGAACTACTCCTGCACTTTTACCGCTGAAGGTGAACTTGATCAGGCGAGTAAAGGGCGGATAATGAAAAAGTTCTCGTACAGCAATTTCCTGTTCAAAGAATCTTGCATAATCTTGCGCTTTGGCAAGTTCGATGATGCTGTGATCGGGCATATGGGTTTGAATGATGACCTCTCCGCTTAAACTGCCCCGTCCTGATCTGCCAGCTACCTGAGTTAGCAGCTGGAACACGGTCTCAGAAGCGCGGAAATCAGGGACTTGCAGATTGCCATCCGCATTGAGAACTCCCACGAGCGTGACCTGGGGGAAGTGCAATCCTTTGGCAATCATTTGCGTGCCGATCAGGACATCAGCTTTTCCTGCGCGGAATTGTTTGAATAGAAGCTCATGGCTTCCTTTATGGCGCGTCGTGTCTGCATCAAGCCTCAAAGTTCTGATCTCGGGCAGAACGGCGTGCAAAGCGCGTTCGACCATTTCCGTCCCAGCTCCTTTGAATTTTAGGCTGCCCTCTATTTTACATTTAGGGCATTTGCGAGGAGGCGGGGAAAGGCGCTGATCGCACAGATGGCAAGCGAGCACGTTGTCGCCAAGATGGAAAGTGAGGTTCACATCGCAGTGGGAACATTGTAAAGTATGCATGCAGCTGAGACACATTTGCGCAGTATGATAACCACGGCGATTTAGGAAGAGGAGGACTTGCTCTCCAATCTCGATGCGTTGTTTGATTGCTGCTAGCAAGTAATCAGAAAAAAGTGTAAATCCTTTTGCTTTTCCAAATTCAGCTTTCATGTCAACGACAGTGACGTTGGGCATTGCTGCGCTGTCTGCGCGGTTTTTTAAAATACTCAGCTGGTATTTGCCTTTTTTCACATTGTAGTAGCTTTCTACACTGGGCGTTGCGCTTCCGAGAATGACCGTTGCGTTGACAAGTTTACCGCGCATGACAGCCACATCGCGAGCGTGATAAGCAGGAGTTTCTTCTGACTGTTTATAGGAAGCTTCATGTTCTTCATCGACGATAATCAGTCCAAGGTTCTGCAATGGACTAAAAATGGCAGATCGAGCGCCAATCGCGATGCTTGCTTTGCCATCGCGAATTTGATGCCAAGCATCGTGCCGCTCTCCTTGGGAAAGGCGATAATGCAATATGGCAATTTTATTCTGAAAACGGCTCTTCAAACGTTCGATCATTTGCGAAGTGAGAGCAATTTCAGGAACCTGGAATAATACTCCTTTGTTTAAACGGAGGGCGTGCTCTATAGCCTGCAGATAAATCTCCGTTTTGCCGCTTCCTGTCACACCATGGATCAGGCGCACTTCAAAACGATGCTCGTCTAAACTGGTTTTAATCTTTTCTAAAGTTTCTTGTTGCTCGTCGTTTAATATTTTGGGCTTTGTTGGAAAATATTCTTCATCGCTTAAGGGAGAACGGTCGATCTGTATTTTTTGACAGAGCAAGATCTTTTTTTTGATCAGACTTTCAATCGGGCTGCGTGAGATTTTCGCTGTTTCTAAGAGTTTTGTCAGTAAAATCCCTTTGGAGAATTTTAAAACAGTGTCAAGAGCTAATGCTTGTGTTGGATGGGTTCTTCTCAATTCATCGCAAACGGATGCGAGTTGGTTGATCGACAAAGCGGGTTTGATCAACAATTGTTCTTTGGCTTTAGCCTTTCCTCTGACACTTGAAGGGAGGATTGTTTTTAAGACTTTGCGCAAGGGAGTGCAATAATATTCCGAAATCCACTCCGCAAGACGAAATAGTTCTCCTGTGATATAGGCTTTGTCGGAAAGAACCTCAGCGATCTCCTGCAGTTGAGTTAACGGACTGTGTTCCTTAATACCGACAACCGTCCCCTGCCGATGAGATTTACGCACGGGAATTTTTACCCGTGAACCTGCATGGACTTTTCCAATCAGTTCCTTTGGAATGTGATAATCGAGCGATCTATCTAAAGCATCATCGAGGATAACTTCAGCGATTGTAAAAAGGTTTACTTCTTGAGCATTTGACATAGCGTTTTCCAGAGAAGCGCCTTATGCTCTAGAGATTTATACACTGTAACAGGGGAAAGAACTAGAAGGGGAATTTTGTCTAAAAAGAATTGAGCATGAGTGGGGACCGATTTATAAAAATGCATGAGTTCGGGTAGCTTCTGGATTGCATCTGAAGCGATGATGAGACGCAATGAGTTTTTTTCCAAGAATAAGTCCCAGCGTTTTTCTCGCTCTAGCCTTTCGGCCATCAGGATTTTTACCTTGCCCAAATGTTGATCGATGGCTTTGGCCAGCCCTTTTAAAAATTCGAGGGTTTCGGAATTAGAATCGCAGATGAGAAGGACAGCATCGGCATCGACAACTTTTTCTTTCCAAGCGTTGGAAATCCTCTTCGCTTCCCTATCATCGGGAATATGGTCGATAAGTTTTAACGAAGGAGCAATTTTTTGGAGTGTTTTTTTGATGGGAGAATGCTCTTGTAGTACTGAATCTGAAAGTTTGTGTGCAATCGTCTCTGTTGAGGCTGCTTTTGGGGAGGGATGATGGATATTGGGAAGTGTCTTTGGCTGAACAACTGTAGTTCTTTCTTTAAAATTTTGAGGTTGCCCAGAAACTCGAGTTTCTTGTTTTGGAACAGACATGGATTCCTTCACTTCATTTTTTTGAAAGAAGGCGCAATTTTCTAAATTAACGACAATCGACTGCCTGGGCAATAAAGGGTCCTTCATGTAAAGGAGTGTATCCCGGACAAGATCGCAAAGGCTATCAGGCATAGGCAAGTTCAGTTAGCAAAATTTTAAATTCAGAGATCTGTGAAAAGAAACCGCGTTGATGATACCGGTCGCACATTTTTTCTCCCAGGGTTTCCAAGTCGTAAGGGTAGATCTTAAGCAGGTACGTATAGAGATAACCTTTATAGATGATCGCATCGATTGTGTTGTGATTTTTGAGTAAAAAATGCAGGAGGTTTTCATTCTCTTTACATGTTTCGATCAATGGTTCGAAAGCAAAGTAAATCGTTTGCAATAACTTGACAAACTGCTCGTGAGCGATGTTCTTTTTCTTGAACAGAGAGGTTAAAGCTTTTGAAAATTGGCTATCGAAATGTTTAACCGATCGAGAGCGATCAGGAAAGCTATCTTTAAGCAGGATACTGTGTTCTTGGGCTTTATTGAGATAACCTGTCACTGACGACCAATCATAAGGAAAATGACGAGGGTGAGGAGAAAGGATGATTTCCCAACTTTCATTTCGATAAAAAGCCTTATAAGCTTCGAAAAGTTCAAACAAAATAAATTGAATGAGTAAGCTGCGGTGGTATCTTTCACTTATCGCTCGCGGAGAAAAAAGAGAGATACGCTTTTTCAATAACATGGGATTTCTCATGCATTTATAACGGCAACCCGTTTACGTTCAATATGTCAAATTAAAAAAAGAATGACAACTCGTTTTTACTGCCTTCCAGCTGTTCAAATTTCAAGACTGCTCGCTTTGACGTCAATTGCGCTGATTGCTAAGGTGCGAAGAAAGAGAGGAAAAGACCATGAGATTGGGATTTTTTGTTGTCACCTTGATTTTGATACGTGGAATCTGGGCGACGGAGCCAGAATTGCACTGTGAGAAAAATTGGGGAGAAAGGACTTGGGAAGGGATGAAGTTTCATCGCTATCACTTGCGCGCTGAGCATTTTCCCCCCAATAAAAAATATCGCCTTGTTGTTGAAAGTTTTGATGGTATCCGTACGGAAACATTTAATTACGTCTCTAACAAGAAAGGGCATCTCATCCTCATCCGCCCTGACGAGGATTATAAAGACGAGATCTACGCCATTTGCCCGGCAAAACGCGGAGAAAGGCTCACATTTTGGATGAAGTCAGAAGATGATGCCTATTGTACCCAACTGGTCCCATTTCCACTAGAAATGCGATCCAAAAAGGGTATTAAACTTAATCTGGAGCTGCGTGGCGAAAAAGGGGATAAATTCCTCTTGTCTGCTGAAGAACTCGAAACCTACGAGGAAATAGAGTTATTTCTTGCGGTTCAGGGGAATCAAGTTTTGCTGAAAAAAGAAGAAGTGAACGAATACGGAGAATTGACAGCTTTAATTGGTCTTCCCGTCGATCCTCATGGAGGGGAGGCAAAACTCATTCTAAAGAGAAAAAAAGAACAGATCGTTTTCCCTTTTCAATGGGGAACTCCGGCGCTAAAGATCGTCGGAGCTTGCTGTTTTGAAATTAAATGACATCATCTATTGATTATCAATGGAAAAGAGAGAATCAGCATAAACCAAGGGATCGAAAGGCTCGAGATCATCAGTCTTTTCCCCAGTCCCAACCCATAAGACAGGGATTCCGAATTCTTGGTAGATAGAGAGGACTATCCCTCCTTTGGCCGAGCCATCGAGTTTGGCCAAGATAATCCCATTGAGAGGGGTAACTTCATTGAAGACCCGGGCTTGATCGATCGCATTTTGTCCCGTGGTGGCATCGAGGACGAGCAGGGTCTCGTGAGGGGCGGTAGGGATGACCTTTCCGCAAACGCGGCGGATCTTTTCGAGCTCTTTCATGAGATCGGTCTTATTTTGCAGCCGTCCCGCAGTATCGATAAAGACGACATCTGCTCCGCGGGATTTTGCCGCTGTCAGAGCATCAAAGGTCACTGCAGAAGGATCTGAACCCGGTTTGGACTTCACGATCTCGACACCAAGGCGATCGGCCCAAGTCGAGAGTTGCTCGATGGCGGCAACGCGGAACGTGTCTCCGGCAGCCAGGAGGACTGTTTTACCTTCTTTTTGCATGCGCTTTGCCAGTTTAGCAATTGAGGTCGTTTTTCCGCTCCCGTTGACGCCGACGATGAGATAAACATAGGGTTTGCCATCAGACGGTTGCTTGGTTTCTTTGCAACTAGCTTTATTTAAGATTGACAAAGTATGGTCATGAAAAATCTTGATGATTTCCTGAATATCGTTAGTCGGTTTTGTGCGTAGTTGTGAACGAAGGTGTTCGACAAATGACGCAGCGCATTTTGTGCCGAGATCAGCTTCAAACAGAATTTGCTCAAGCTCGTCAAAGGTATCATCATTCCAGGGTTTCCCAAAAAGCGCTTTTATCCGTTGAGTCAGAGCAGAGTGCGTTTTGCTGAGCGCACTTTTGATCTTTTCGTAGCCGCTTTTGAGGAAATTAAACATCAGAAAATGAAATAAAATATTAATTGATGGAAAAGATTAGTCTAGCAGATAAGGAAATTAGGTGAAAGGAACCTGCTAAGATAATTAAAAACTAAAGCTTTGTCTCTATAGTTCCTTAAGAGGAGGGCGATGAATACTCACGAATACCAAGCTAAAGAAATTTTAAAACGATACAACCTCCCCATTCCAGCATTTGGTGTTGCGGCAAAAAGTCATGATGTGGATGCCATCATCAAACATTTAGGTCTGAATGAAGCAGTCATCAAAATCCAGGTCCATGCTGGTGGGCGGGGAAAAGCCGGCGGGGTAAAATTTGCCAAGACTTCTGGCGAGATCGCAAAAGCTTCTGAGAATTTAATTGGCATGAAGATGGTTAACAACCAAACTGGTCCTTTGGGGGTGATCGCCCACAAAGTCCTCATTTCAAAGCCATTGGACATTGAAAAAGAATACTATCTCAGCGCTGTCATCGATCGTGAAAATGCTGTGGCGATCTTGATCGCTTCTCCTGAAGGAGGGATGGAAATCGAAGAAGTTGCCGCCAAACATCCCGATAAAATCTTAAAAGTGCCCATTGAGCTCGATGGTACTGTCAGGGGTTTCAGGTTGGTCAAGTTATGTAAATTTATGGGGTGGAAGGGAGAAATGGCTAAAATGGGTACTCACATCGCCAAAGGTGTGGCCAAGGCTTTCATTGATACTGATGCATCGCTTCTGGAGATCAACCCGCTCGTTGAGTCTAAAGATGGAAAATTATGGGCATTGGATGCAAAGTTGTCCGTTGATGACAACGCGCTTTTCCGACAGCCCGAGATCACTTCTTTTTATGATCACACACAGCAAACCGAGAATGAGGTCGCAGCCAGGGAATATGAATTAGCCTACATTGCCCTAGATGGGAATATCGGCTGCATGGTCAATGGCGCCGGCCTGGCGATGGCAACGATGGATATCATCAAATATTATGGGGGAATGCCTGCGAATTTTCTCGATGTTGGAGGAGGAGCTTCCAAAGAAAAGGTTGCCGCAGGCTTTAAAATTATCTTGAGTGACCCAAAAGTTAAAGCGATTCTGGTCAATATTTTTGGCGGCATTATGAATTGCGCGACGCTTGCAGAAGGTATCATCGATGCAGTCAGGGAAATAGGGATCAAAGTTCCTCTTGTTGTGAGAATGGAGGGAACAAATGTCGAACAGGGTAAAAAATTACTTGAGAAATCAAAACTGCCGATCATCACTGCTGATGGTTTGACCGAGGCTGCAGAAAAAGTCTGTGCACAACTAAAATAGGTAAACAATGGCAATTCTGATTCACAAAAAAACCAAAGTGATCACACAGGGGATTACCGGGCAAGCTGGAAGATTTCACACAGAACAATGTATGCTTTATGGCACACATTTCGTTGGCGGGGTCACACCTGGAAAAGGTGGACAAGAAGTCTTGGGATTACCTGTATTTGATACGGTAGAAGAAGCAAGAAAAGCGACGCTTTGTGATGCCACGATGATCTTTGTGCCAGCTCCCTATGCTGCAGATGCAATTATCGAAGCGGAAGATGTTGGTGTCCCACTGATCGTTTGCATCACG
>JASHXO010000098.1 GCA_030043495.1 Candidatus Rhabdochlamydia sp. | reverse complement strand
TTTCAATTGCACACCAAAAACTTCTGCCACATCATGCACAGCTTTTTCTATGCCAGATCGTTTCCAGTTTTCTTGTTCATCCATACTCCAAATGATCGCTTGCAACATCATGGCAATCTTTTCTTTTGACTGCCCAGCTGGGCAAAGAAGTTCTTCTGTATAGACGAGGTGATTGACGAAGAAAAAATAACAGAGTTCCATGAACTCGCTGAATGTTTTAATGCGCGTGCGGCAAAGAGGCATGAGCTTTTTCATGAAAGTATCATTGTATATCCACTCTTTCATCCTATCCCAGAGCTGGTCTTCGGAAATCGTATTGATAAGATACTGTTGATTGATCCAATCGAGCTTGAGGACATCGAAATAGGCGCCAGAGACCCCAATTCGCTTAGGATCAAATTCGCGGATAATTTCCTCAAGCGGGTAGATTTCTTTATCCCCAGGCATGCTATAGCCCATTAATGTGAGAAAATTGACAAAGGCTTCGCACAGGTAACCGCTGTCTCGATAGTAAAAGATTGAGGTCGGATTGCGGCGCTTAGAGAGTTTTCTCCCATCTTTGCCCAAAAGCAACGGCATGTGCATAAACACAGGAGACGCCCATCCAAAACTTTCATAGAGCATGATATGTTTGGGTGTTGAGCTTATCCATTCATCCCCACGAATCACGTGCGTGACTTTCATCAAGTAATCATCGACGACATTGGCAAGATGGTAAGTGGGAAATCCGTCTGACTTTAGCAACACTTGATCATCAATGTCTGCCCATGGGCAAGTGATACGTCCTTTAATTCCATCTTCGAAAGTGCATTCTCCTGTCAGAGGAACTTTCAATCGAATGACATAAGGCTGTCCTGCTTTTTCGCGTTCAACGACTTCTTCAGGGCTCAAGTTGCGATATCTTCGATCATAACCGATTTTTTGGCCAAGTTTCTCCGCCATTTCACGCATTTCAGCCAATTCTTCAGGTGTGGCAAAGCATTTATAGGCTTTTCCTTGGTCAAGCAGCATTTGACAGTGTTTGCGGTAGATTTCAGTTCGCTCAGATTGTCGATAAGGTTCATAAGGTCCACCGATATCCGGTCCTTCATCCCATTGGATTCCCACCCACTTGAGCGCTTCGAAAATGTTGGTTTCATATTCGGGCCGAGAGCGCGTACGGTCTGTGTCCTCGATGCGGAGGATGAACTTTCCACCAAATCGACGAGCAAAAATGAGATTAAAGAGAGCGATGTATGCTGTGCCGACATGCGGATCGCCTGTAGGCGAAGGGGCAATTCTAACGCGTACGTTGTCCATAAATTAATTAACCTGTCCTCTTTTAATCCGATAATTTTTCCTGTTTGCCGCATAGAAAGCAAGATTACCGCTTCAGAAAAAAAGTGGAAGTATATAAGTGACTGATAATCAATGATTTTGTTTAAGACGCGTGAATAATTCTTCTGCAACTTGCTTAGGAGAAAGGAAAAGAATAGCATCGATGCCTAGGGCTTTTGCCGCTTCGACATTTGCCAGCTTATCATCGATAAAGATGCAATTTTCTGGCGAGACCTGCACTTCAGCAAGCATAATTTGATAGGCTTTAGGGTCAGGCTTGTCCACGCCAATTTCACAGGAAAGTAAAACGGGAAAGAAGTCTTCGTAAAATCCTTTATTACTAAGAAAAACCGCGTGTTCAGCGGTTACATTGGAAAGAAGAGCTACGCGATAGCCTTGCTCTTTATAGGATCTAACGAGCGCGCGCATTTCTTTGCTTTCGTTTAAGTAGCGCAATTTGGCTGCATCATATTGCAGTTCCCAATCTTCAGGAAGTGCGACATTCAATTCTTCAGCGATGTTTTTCCAAAAATGGCTTTCAGGAATTTTCGTGTTTTTGACATTTTTAAACTTCTCACTGATATCTTGCAGAACAGCATCATCGACCTGAAAAATGCTTTTAATAAAATCGAAAAACAATATTTTATCGGGATGAACGATGACACCTCCAAAATCAAACACGATTGCTTTATTCGAGGTATTATGGTCAGCTTTTATCGTGGTGGAAAAAACAAATGTAAAAAGAATAAGAAATATTTTTTTCATGTTAGCCAAAACTGCAAAAATTAAGTTTACAGAGCACTAGTTTAAAATCAACACAAAAGAGTACATTATATCCTTAATCTAAGAGACGTTCTCTGAATTTGAATAACCTGCTTTTCGTGCTTTTTTTCGCATCTTCTAATGCCGCTTCTTGTCCTACTTTATTTAAGGATGTGCTTCGAAGCGGCGTTAAAACCTGCAAAAAAATTCATCAAAAATCAAGCTATGGTAATTTGTAAACATCCTCTAAAAGCCGAAAAAATGCATAATAATGCAACAATTTGTATACCGAACTTTTGAATCATTTTCGGTATAAATTATGCAGCTTCCTTTTTTTGTTCTTTCGCCCCTTGTTCCATGAAATAAATCAGATCCTTCATAATATTGCTTGTTTCGATTAATTGCAGATCATTTTGCCCGAAAAAATCAATGGAGTCGACAAACTCATCTTTCTTTTCCAGTTCTTTTAGAAGATTTTGAAAATTCTTATTTTGGGTGACCCTTTCGATTGAGTTTTTCTTAAGGGATTCCAGATAAGGTTGGCAGGTTGTCATCACTGTTTGCATATTTGTCTTATAGACCTTTCTGAGTTGGCCGCGATGAATGATGGGCACGTCGGACAGGTCGTCGTCAAAATTCGGAGTAATCTCATCAGTTCCGACAGGAAATTTTGAATATTTTTCTCCAATTTCCATTGCAGAGAAAACTCCTGGCACGACGATATCTGCTTTAACACCGATGAGTTGAGGACTTTTTCCAGAAACAGTGTAATATCTTCCACGGGTAACTTTATATTCTCCTTTCGGATTGACTTTGCCGAAATTGGCGCTTTCAAGAGTGAAAGTTTGAAAAGTTCCCTTTCCGAATGTTTCCGGGTCGCCGATTACGATAGCGCGACCATAATCTTGAAGGGTTTGCGCGACAATTTCTGCAGCTGATGCACTCGTGCGCGCGGTCAAAACAATGAGAGGACCGTCCCAAACCTTTCGGTTTTCCACATTACGTAAGTGTTGAATTTGGCCCGTATTATCTTTAACAGATACTACTACCCCTTTGGAAATAAACAACCCTGTGACTGAAACAGCTTGAGGGAGAAGCCCTCCGGCATTATTTCTAAGATCGAGGATAACTCCTTTGATGCGGTGTTCATTCTTTAATTTTTCTATGGCGGCAGCAATATCAGAGGCCGAGGAACTATTGCCATCTTGATAGAATGAGAAAAGGTGTAAAATTGCGATGATCCCATCTCCGTACGGTTCATAAGTCGTTTCAAGACGGCTCTCTTGCAAAACGATTTCACCACGCACGATTTCGACATTAAATTTATCCTCCTTGAGCTGATCGTTTTCTTTCGACTCCCTTAATATCGTTAATATGACGCTAGATCCTTGAGGTCCGCGAATCAATTCAACTGCTTCTGCGATGTCCATTCCAACAACAGGTTCTTGATCGACAGCAACGATCTTATCGCCAATTTTAAGCTTATTCCCCTTGCTTGCGGGGCTGCCTTCCACAATACGTACAACTGTGAATCCGCTGAGATCGTCTCTGAGCTGGGCGCCAATTCCGAAGAGCTTTTGCTGGACTTGGATCATGAATTGGCTAGCTTCGGAAGGAGTGAAATAAATGGTTTGGGAATCGAGGGCGGAACTCGTTGCTTTAAGTACATAAGATAGAATAAGCTGTTTCCTTTCTGTTTTGGATGTTCCAGCGAGTTCAGTTTCTCGATTAAGCCTGCGTTTGGAAAGACGTTGAAGAAACTGATCTTTAGTCTCGGGAATGAATTTCTCCGCGGTCTGCAATTGCACGGATTTGATCTTTAAGAGCCGGTCAGACAATTCTTCGGAAGTTTTTGCCCACTTAATGTCTTTAAATTCAGAGGTCTGTACATTTTTTAGCAAAGGGGCATTTTCGATCTGCTTTTCCAATTCAGTTCGACGTTCGATAGTCGAAAGCATTCTATCATGAATTTTTTCAAACAAAGAGAAATCTTCTTTTTTGTATCCATCAAGTGTTTGGCTTAAAAGTTCTTTAGAAGGATTAATCCATTGATCAATATCGGACTCTAAAAAATAAGTTTTGCCAGGATCAAGTTCTTCAAGATAATTTTGAATAGCCCGACCAACTATTTCTTCCGTTAATTTTTGATGACAGACATGCGCTTTAAGAATTTCCTCGATCTTAATCCTTGTATCTTTTGCGGAAAGCTCTGG
>JASHXO010000097.1 GCA_030043495.1 Candidatus Rhabdochlamydia sp. | reverse complement strand
TATTTTCCGCCACGGGCATCCAAGATGATGAGCGGAATGCCTGACGCAATTAAATTCGCTAGTGCCTGAGTATCAATTTTTCCATATCCCTTTTTGGGCACAGAACATTGTGTGCCGCAATCCATATTTCTCCTCCTTGGTTTAACGCGAGTTTTGAATAAGTCGATATCTTTCGGCGAATTTTGACGCAAAATCCATCCGAAATCTGATCGATTTTCATAGGGCGATTATCCAAAACTCACATTAGTTTAATTTTTCCAGCCCCGTAAAAGGGTTTTAATACCATTTTCTAAACTATTTCCGATTCGCTTTAGTCCAGTAACAGAAGCCTGGTATTTAGAAAGCGTGAGCATGCCAACATGCAATGATCGAATGACATCGAGGGCCTCTTCTAATTCTTCAGTGCTTTTAAGCTTCTTGCAATAGCATTTTTTTAGCGCGTGTTTGTATAGCTCTACAGCTTCCAAAAATTCTTTAGGAACTTGCGAAGGGTCTGGGCCGAAACAGACCATGGTCAGAAGTTCAATCCCTTGCGGTCTTTTATTTAAAAAATCTACATTTGCGCGGACTAAGTTTAAAAGGTATTCTTCAGGGTCTTTTCTAACAGGGACCTTTTTCAACGCGCATAAAAGCCCAGAGCAAATGAGAGCGCTGAGTTCTTTACAAATGAGCTCTTTGTTCTCAAAGTATTCATAAATAATCGAAGGGCTGTATTCAATTTGCTCAGCCAAATTGCGGATGGTCAAATAGCAAAGTCCCTTTTTGTGGACAACGTCCATGGCGGTATCCAAAATTAACCGCTTCATTGCTTCTTTTTCCTTTTGGCGCCTTTCTTGGGTTCCCATATTTTTCTCTTTAACCTTAGTTTAATTATAGAACGATGTTCGATTATTTAACAATGTTAAATTTTAAGTAATTGATTAACAAATAGTTAATAAAAACTATTATCGAATTGGGTCGTATTTGAAGATTTTACCTTCTGCTTCGATGGTGCGATAAACCCAGGGGTCACTATTTTCACGCATCAATCGATCGCAGCCCATAAAAAATCCCATGATAAATCCATGTTTTTGCATTGATTGCATCATATAGCTTGAGGAACTAGGTCGAAAATGGCTGCGGGGCCCATCGACAGGGGAAAGGACGTTTTGATGAAAGAGAATGATCTGTTCTGCGACTCGAACGGCAAAGGAATGGTCGGGTTTCACTTCTTGCACCTGTTGTAAAGGGGAATAGCTCAAATCCGCATCTTTTCCCCAGGGTTCATAATAACCAGGGATAGCATGGAGTAAGGCAGGTGAAAAAACGAGAAGGACGAGTTTAAAACGCATAATTTAACATCAAAGCAGGAAAAAGCCTTTCGCGGGTCATCATAGGTGTGGCCATGGATTCGTAAAGGCGTTCATTGTAGGCTTTGGCTTCAAGTCCGGCCCCATAGATCCCGCCAAAATACCAGCCAGCCTCAAAGCTGGTAAAGATGATCCCTGCAGCAAGATTCCCTTGTTCAAAAAAATAGGCCGAAGCAGCAATAAACAGCCCGTTGAGAAAAAAAGCCGTGGCGGCGGACTGTTTTTGACCCAGATAGAGATAGCCTGCCCCGGGAATAAGCGCATTCAACCCTTGAGCTTTGCCAATCGATTTTTTATGGATTTCGTAATTAGTCAAAAATTCTTCAAGATAAGGTTTTGGGGGAGGAGTCGCAGCGATTTCTTCGACGAGGGGAAAGTCAGCTTTAATCAAAGCATGAGACAAAATAAGTTTTTGCCCTTCTTCAGGATAATACTGAAAGAAAAGCCGAAGGATCCGATCTGCATCCGCGTCCATCTTTTCTTGGTTGTATGTCTCAAAGAGGATCAACAATAAATCATGAAATGCTGGGAAACTCGGGTCTACATAGCGAAGCTGGCTGTGATTGAAAGCGTAAATGACATCTTTCCATTTTTTTCCCATGTAATAGCAAAGGAAGATCTCATATTGAGCTTCGAGGGAACGCATTTTCTCTTCTGATGGAATTAAAAACTCAGCGCGTTTAAAAGAAGTGATTGCTTGATAAAGGTCAAGTTGATGGGCGAATCCAAAACCGATTTGTATTTCTCGTCCCCATTCCGTTGCTTTTTCTTCTTCAGTCAAAGGTGGAAAAGGGGAAGGCAAAGCCATTAAGTATTTGTCTTGGACCGCATAACTGAGCGTGGGCTCGATTTTGTCTGGTACACGCTGACAACTATTCAAGACTAGGGCTAAACTTAAAAAAAAGAATGGAAATCGTCGCATGATTGTTTTTGCTTCCCAATTAGTTTAAGCCTAATCTTAAAGAAGTAAAGTAAAAAAACAAAAATTCTAAAAACTTAAATCATTGATAAGTAAATGTTTGAAAAACACTGAAAATCATTGTATTTAATTTTAATAAAGACTAGTGCTCTGTAAACTTAATTTTTACAGAGCACTAGATCTAGTCTACGTAAGGAATCTCTATGCGTATTGTTAATATTCATGAAGCTAAAACCCATTTTTCAAAGCTGATTAATTCTGTCACCCAAGGAAACGAAATCGTCATCGCTATGGCAGGGAAACCCGTTGCTAAACTTTCTCCTATTGCCAAAAAATCAAAGCGGCGATTTGGCGCTCTAAAAGGGGAAATTAAAATTTCCAAAGATTTCGATTCCTCGTTACCCGATGAAATTCTTAATTAAAAAAGTATTCAGATTTAGTTGAAGTTATTGATTGAAAAACTTTTATTTTGAAAATCATTCATTCTCAGGAACTTTGACTAGATCAATTCCTTCATCAAATTCCTCTTTCAACACTTGAAGGCGTGCATTATCTTTATATAGCCATTCTTGATGTTCTGTGATTTGTTTATATTGAGCATAAGTTTTTACAATTTGCGGCCGTAGGAAGAGGATGAAATTATTTTTGTTAGCTACACGATCGTTTTCGCTGAAAAAGGCACCGATGATGGGAATGCCTCCCAAACAGGGAATGCTCGACTTAAAGTGGGTCTTGCTGTCATTGATCAACCCGCTCAAGGCAATAAAATAATTATCAGGAACATGAACACGCGTTTCCATATGCGTGTGGCTAGTCGTGATCCCGGTTAATTGCTGCGTTGAAGTCGTTGTAGCTCCGCTAATGACTTCTGAAATGTCATTGACAATGTCCAAAGTGATCACATCGCCATCACCAAGGATGGGTGTAATGGTTAGGCTGACTCCGACATCACGATATTCGATGTTGGCAGTCGATGTTGTATTGGAGGAGGTGTTGGTGACAATTGCACCGGTGTAAGGAACGTTCGTGCCCACAAAAATTGTCGACTGGCGGTTGTCCTGTGTGATGATTTTAGGATTCAAAAGGATTGTGGAGTCTGAATCGATTTGAAGGGCATCCACAAGGGCGCCCAAGGAAATGAACGATCTTCCTTTGTTCATAATGATATCGCCGATGACTCCAAGATCAAATCCTTGAATGAATGGGACCTGTCCCCCTTTAGGGGTATTTGTTGCATTAATTCCCGACAAAGTAGTAGGAAATGTGATTCCAGGGGTAGGATTGCCGTTTTGGCTGGAATTCTGAGTAGTGGGAAAGTTGCCAGTTCCCAAGGTCGCTTTATTGAAATACTGTGCCTGACCGCCCCACATGAGTCCAAAATCCTGAGAATTTGTCAGTGAAGTCTCGATGGCCAGAATTTCGATGAAGACTTGGCGCAATGGGACATCGAGATTTTGAATCAAGTCTTTGAGTTTGACAAGGACATCTTGTTGGCCGGAGCATAGCAAAGAATTTGTGACTTGGATCCATTGTAAAGAATTGATTGCATCAACAAGAGCAGTCGGCGCGCTGGTGCCTTTTCCAAGGCTCAAAGCAACCTGTTTTAAGGCTGTTTGAATATCGTCTCCAGGATGATATTGCAATTTATACACCAAGAAGCTGGTGTTATCGATCGATTCGATGGATGGTGTTGAAACTTCTTTTCCTGGGACATCGAACTTCACAAGCAATTGTTGCACTTTTTCTACTGACTGCTGATCACCAGAAATGAGCAATGAGGAAGTTTTGGGAATCCATTTCAGATTATTGATCGCATCGAACAGGCCGGGATCCGAGACTCCCGAAGTCATCAAGTTCTGCATGAAGTCACAAAGAATCAAAATAAGTTCATCGCCACTCAAGTATTTGGGATTGTAGATCACAAAGGTTGTCGCAGCGCGCTCGACGGGAGCAGGCCCTCCAAGGGAAGGAATATCGAATTTTTTAACAAGCTGTTCAATCCGTTCTAACGTGTCATTGTTGCCTGTGAAAAGAAGCGAATTGGTCTCTTTGATCCATTTCACACCGTTGATCGATTCTGCAAGCAGTTTGTCTTGGGCATTTGTTTGCTTCAACTCGTGGGTAAAAGCTTTAAGCGAAGAAATCAATTTATCGGCAGTGGCATATTGGATTTTATACAAAAAGAAAGTGAGGTTGCCAATGCGCTGGATTGCTCCTAATGCCGCGCTTGAATCAATCCCATTGATCAGATTTTGAACTTTATCAAGCCCTTCTTGAGTTCCAGTGAACAGAAGAGAATTGGTTTGGGGAACATAGCGCATTGTTTTCAAGGTTTGAAAAAGGGTAGGGTCATTGAGCCCGGAAGCCTGTAAATCCGATGCCAAATCATTTAATGCTGCTTCGATTTCTTCAGGAGGGAGATATTTAGGCTTGTAAATTAAAAAGGCTTGGGCTCCTGCAGGCGCGCCCGCTGTCGAATCGAATTCAGCGATCAATGTTTTTTCCTGTTCAATTGCTTCGGTTGACCCTGTGATCAACAGGGAATTGTTCGACTTGATGCACTCGGTTTTATTGATCGCCTTGATCAAATTTTGATTTTGTAAAGTGTTTGTAGGGAGTTTTTCTGCGATATTTTTTAGCTGCTCGAGGACAACATCACAATGCGCGTATTGTAGCTTAT